>JAQUCI010000105.1 GCA_028686295.1 Erysipelotrichaceae bacterium
AATTCTATTTCATTCTCTATGATCCATTGTTTTACTTCTTCACTACATACAGCTTCAATGTCTTTTACACGATGTACATTGCAGGTTGATTCAGCGAGGATATATTCATCTAGATAACCAGGATGGCCACCAACTCGCCAAATCTCGTTATCATTTTCCCATCTAACCGACATAATTTGATGAGCAGGATCATATTCGTGAAAATAAGCTAGATCAAAACGCTTATGTTTATCTGGATGATCTTGTGTTGGCCAGCGACGATAATTCAAATACTGATATCTTTGATTAGCTGCTTTATATACTGTCTCATTAGGGGATGTTTCGCCCCAAAAATTACAACTAATATTATATTCTAAACAAACATCACGCATTGCAATATCAATTGGACGACTACCTTCATAATGAGCACTATCTGGCACTCTACCAATTATATTTAAACATAATTCCAACTGTGCCTTAAACTCACGATATGCGTCTTCGTAAGTAACAGTATCCATCAATTTCATATTCTTACGCCATTTAAAACGACCTTGTTCATTAACCATTGATGGTACATTTTCTGCCCCCGCAACTGGTGATCCCCACAGATGACGATGCCAACCAATCGATATCCACGGATAGTTCTTTATTCTTTCCAAAGCATCAATAGTAGCAGGAGTATCAAGCATAATATCTGCACTTGTTACTATCCCTTCTTCAATAGCCTTAAATGCCCCATCATTAAAAGCTTTAGTGTAACCAATATCATCAGCACGATATACTAATCTTTTTCTCATTTTGATTATCCTTTCGTTCTTCATTAATTAAATTATATTATTATAACAATTAATTAAATGATCATAAAATGTATTATAAAACACACTGATAATGATCATAATCAAACGATAAGATAACTAATGATTGATAATAATTAAGTTTAATCCCATATTTATAAAATATTATTAATGATAAAGTGAGCAAATCCGTCTTCTTCATTGCTTTTATCGGTTATTATATCAGCTATCGCTTTGGTGTCTTCACTACCATTTGACATACACACGCCAACACCACTTACTTCTAGAAGATCATTATCATTACTCATGTCTCCAAAAGACATTACTTGCGCTAAATTGATATCGTTATTAATGCAAAACTCTTTCAAAGCGACTGATTTAGATACACGACGATCCGTAAATTCTAACATTGTCGTTTGTGTTTTAAATGCTTTGTAATTTGGTGATGGATTAGCGTTTACATAATCAAGAATCTCATCAATTCGATCTTCATCAATTCTAAACATTATCTTCTCGTTTTCTTCAGCATACAATTCAGATAGATCCTTAGCTATTTTAACCTTGGTCTTATTGCGAATCGATGATGCTTTTGTTTTTCGATCTAACCTTTTACTTAACATTTTACCATTTGCATACAAAAACGGATTAAGATCAAATGGTTCCATCATCTCAACGATCTCTTTAAGCCATTCTCTTTTCAATTTATAATAATCATATCTCTTTTCGTTGATTCCATCCCACATTTGTGAACCATTCATGCCAATTAATAGTTCGAAATTACGATCAAAACCCCAGTTTTTGGCTTGATAATAAAGTTGTTGATCAACTGATCTTCCTGATGCTATCCCAAAATAGATTCCTTTTCTATATATTTCTTCTATCACTTCTTTCGTTAAACTAGATAAAGTGCGATCATTTTTTACTAAAGTTCCATCTATATCACATACAATCAATTTAATCTTTTTTTCAATCATGAATAAACCTCTTTCCTAAAACCCTATCAAATGACATTGTAACAAAAAAACCGGCTAATTGATTAGCCGATCTGATCAAATTTATCATTAATCCAAAAAATGCTTCTCCATAAAATGTGCAAAACCATCCTCATCGTTAGTCTTGTCCGTAACAACATCAGCTATCGCTTTTGTTTGCTTATCGCCATTTAATAAACATACACCAAGTCCACTTGCTTCAAGTAATTCGTTGTCATTACTCATATCCCCAAAAGCTACAACTTGTGCCAAGTTTATACCATTGCGATCACAAAAAACCTTCAACGGTACAGCTTTGTTTACTCTGATATCCGCAAACTCTAGAACTGTTGTTTGTGTCTTAAAAGCTCGATAATATGGTGATGGATGGGCCATAACATAAGGCTCAACCTTTTCCATCATTTCCTCTGACATTCTAAATAGGATCTTCGCTGTCTCTTTTTCATATAATTCAGCAACATCTTCTACAATCTTATATTTTGTCTTATTCCTTTTAGCCGAAGCAATAACTGAAGGATCAACTTTATAGTACAAAGACATTTGATCACGATAAATAAACGGGTTAAGTTCAAATGGTTCCATCATCTCAATGATTTCTTTAAGCCATTCGCTTTTCAATTTATAATACTCATTGTGTTTTTGATTGATATCATCCCATAATTCAGCACCATTTAATCCGATCAAAATTTCAAAATCATAATCAAAGCCCCAATTCTTCGCTTGTTTAGATAAATGTTGCTCAATTGAGCGACCGGAAGCAATACCAAAATAGATACCACGATCATGTAGTCTATCTATTGTCGATTTTGCTCTTTCTGTTAAACGATGATCACTTGTAACCAGTGAGCCATCTATGTCACAAATAACTAATTTGATATCTTTTCTAAACATATAACCACCACCTAAACTAAAGCATCAATCAATTAACAAATATATTAATGTATAGATTAACCAATTGTGGCATGATAGCAATCGCATACACAAGTCTTACAACTTGAATCAATCCAATCTTCGCTAGATCAGCTCCCAAATCAGATGCGATCAAAGCCATATCAGAAGCACCAGCTGGACATGATGCAAATAAAGCTGATTTCATATCAAGATATTTCCACTTAGAAGCTAGATAACCATAAATAAAATTCACTAACCAATAACTAAATAATAAGATAATAATTGGTAATATCAACTGAGGTAATCCAATAAATGTCGATCTAGTCATCGTTGAACCAACAAGTGATCCAGCAAATAGCTGGCCCACAACTTTGACAGATCTTTTAATATAAATTATATTAGTAAAACTATTTAAGATCATGATCGTAAACATTGAGAACACAAGTGGTCCAGCCGGGATACCACTCAAATTTCCTAAGTAACCAGCTAGAAAAGCAATTCCGATCGTAACAACCATTTTCCAGTTATTTTGATTTGAATCTGATTTGTTTTTGATCGTATCAAGTTTAACATCATCTTCATAATCTGGCAGATTAGCTTTTTTGGAAAAGAAAACGATCCACATTGGAAAGATCAATAATGCACTAATTAATCTTGATGTTTGCATAAGTGCAACAGTAGCCGTCGTTGCATTCATGTCAATACTAATAAGTGACATATCCGTAACCCCACCTGCAACACTTGACAGCAGGGCTGTAGCTATATCCATCTTGCCTACGATCGCTATAATATTACCTGTTATAAAAGTATTGAGCGTAAACAATAACATTAGTAAACCAATTGGCTTAGCCATTTTTTTAATATTCTTAACATCATCGATCTTTAACTGCAACCCAATAAAAATACCAGCGATTCCCTGCGTAAACATTTTTAAAAACACAGGCATAAATGCCACATCAGTAATAATATTAAAAGCACCAACCGCTATCATACTACCAATCATCGCCGGTGCTGGTAGTTTTAATAACTTGGCGATTAAAAATCCAACTAAAGCTACAAGTAAGGTATAAACGATATTCATGTATCCTCCTATACATTAACAAAAGACTATACAAATAAATCTAACTTATTGTATCACACAATTTATGTGAAAATTGTAAAACTAGACTAATCTTACCACTCAAAATTTGTATTATTAATATCATTTTTTTGCACAAGTTAAAATTAAGAGTGGATAAGAGATCGAAAGAAATTTGATTATCGTTTCCTTAATATGATTATTTCAGTTGTTTATCAAGTTAAATTACTAAATGATAACTCTGATAGCATTTCAATCACTATCTATTATTATTAGCACAATCAAATCCAAAGGATTAAAAAATCATAATTAATGTAATCATGAGTTTCTTAAAGTAGTATATTATATTGCCTTAAATCATTTATACAAAAAACAAAAAGATAACAGTGAATTCTTAAAGTAATTTCCGTTCTTAAAAGTAACTGAAAATAAGTGTGTTCTTGTAGTGAAGAAAGAAAGAAAATATCATGAAGTTTGAACGCATTAATTTGGATCAAAAAAAGATTATTATTAATCAGATCACTCATTTAAAGCAACGGCTATTGATATTGGAAATTTATTAGATTGGATTCCAGTTCTATTTTAAAAGAAGCGAAAAAAATAGAATAGTATTCAAAGAAACTGTTGTTGCGATGTAACAAATGTAATAAGACATTAAGATTTACTGACATACGTAATGACGGTAACGATAAATATCACTACCCTATATGAATCGACAATAATATGTTTTTATCTATTAATCCTATTGAGAAACAAAGTATGTGTATTGTATATTTCATAATTAAGCTAAATAAATGGTTTCTGAATAATTTGACATCAACTCTATGTATAATATCAGTTGATTCACTATTGCCAATTTAAATCAGATTGTTGGATACATTGCCCATGAAGAATTAGAAGATTGAAAACTATCATTCCTTAAGAAGTTCCATTTCTTAAAAAGCCATAAGTAAACGTGAGAAAACCGTAACGATTAAGCTACGATCTTGTTTTTATATTTTCTTATAAGCTACTTATTATTGTTCCGTGTTCAATTATGTCTAATTCATTTCGCAATAACTCCTTGGTGGCATATCTATAAAAGTCTCGCACTAGAAAACTTATCTATTTTAATTAATTGGATTAGCAGATTGTATATCTAG
>JAQUCI010000013.1 GCA_028686295.1 Erysipelotrichaceae bacterium
CTTCGATCAATGCTGTCTTAGCCGCATGAACAATATCATTACGTCCATTGATCACTACACATTGATTACTTAAGACAATTTCGTATTCTACTCTTGTTTCATCTAATGCTTCTTTGATCAATCGTACATCATTTTCATCTTTCAAATTACTGACGAACAAGATATGTTTCATATGGCCTCCAAATCTAATTTAATTTTAGCAGAAAAATATAATTAATAAAAGTTAGTAATCACCTTGTGAGATCATAGCGTTGATCACAAGGCTTACACCAGCGATATTAGCAGCTTTTACATAATCATACTCATTTAATTTATATGCTTCTATAGCCATCAAACACTGTTGGTGTATGTCCTGCATGATGGTTCTAAGCTTCTCATCAACTTCCGTAAAAGTCCAATTATATCTCATGCTGTTTTGCGACATTTCTAAAGCGCTGGTTGCCACACCACCTGCATTACTTGCTTTACCTGGTACAAAGATTATCCCTTTTTCTTGATAGTACATTATCGCATCATTATCATTAGGCATGTTAGCTCCTTCAACGACTATTTTACATGAACTATCATAGATATTTTTTGCACGCTTGATATCAATCTCATTTTGCGTCGCACAAGGTATCGCTATATCATATTTTAAGCCTAAGTGATCATATAAACTACCCACGTAATATTCACCGTGACCTGATATCTGTGGATACAAACTCAAACCTTCCCTTTTTACTTCTTTGATCAATTTGACTACGTCTAAGTCTAATTGCTCATCAATTATATATCCTTTTGAATCACTCATAGCAATAACATGACCATCATATTCTTTCGCTTTTTCTGCAGTATATATCGCCACATTTCCACTTCCTGAGATCACTATCCTTTGTTTACTTAATGATTTATTTATTCTTTTCAAAATCTCATTTAGAAAATATATAACACCATAACCAGTGGCCTCTTTCCTTACAAGACTACCACCATATCCTAATCCTTTACCAGTGAGCACTCCTCTTTCGCTGGTTCCTCTTAGTCGTCGATAATGTCCATAAAGATAGCCTATCTCTTTTGATCCTACACCCATATCACCAGCAGGCACATCAATATCTGGGCCAATATGGCGATATAATTCAGTCATGAAGCTATTACAAAATCTTTTAATCTCATTATCTGATCTTCCTTTAGGATCAAAATCGCTTCCACCTTTTCCACCACCAATAGGCATACCAGTTAAAGCATTCTTAAAGACCTGTTCAAATCCAAGAAATTTCATGATGCTCAAATTAACAGTAGGATTAAACCGTAAACCACCCTTATATGGTCCCAATACACCATTGAACTGTACTCTAAATCCTCTGTTTACATGAATTTTCCCCTGGTCATCTTCCCAAGGTACTCGAAATTGAATGATTCTTTCCGGCTCAACTAAACGCTCAATGATACCTTTATTTTGATATTGTGGGTTTTGAGCAAATATAACATCGACACTATTAAGCACTTCTTCTACCGCTTGAATAAATTCTTTTTCATTCACATCTTTTTCTTTGATATGATTTAAGGCTTCCTTTATATACTCCATATGATCTAAAAAATAAAGAGCCTTAGCTCTTTATTTGTTCACCATTTCTAAAGCTATCTTCATCATATTAGTAAAAGCCGTTTGTCTTTCTTCAGCAGTTGTCTCCTGATGAGTTACGATCGAGTCAGATATAGTTAATATACAAGCAGCTTTTTTACCCAATACCTTAGCATTATGGAATAAAGCAAACGATTCCATTTCAGCACATAAACATCCTTTAATATCACGATAAAACGAAATATCGATCATTCCTTTCTCACGATAAAAATTATCGCTTGAATGTATACGACCTACTTTGACTGGAATGTTTAATTCTGAGGCACACTCAAGTATTTTTTCATTAATATCAGCACTTGGATACAATACATCATGTAATTCTCCGCCCTGACGTAAAGCATAAGTAGATTCACTCCAAGCACTATCACCTAAGATAACATCATAGATCTTTGCATCTTCTGAATAACTTCCTGCTGAACCAATTCTAATGATTGTTTCAACACCATAAAAAGCAAACAATTCATAAGAATAGATTCCAATACTTGGCATACCCATGCCACTTCCCATTACTGAGATTGGCTTTCCTTTGTATGTACCAGTATAACCAAACATATTACGCACTTGATTAAACTGGACAGGATTCTCTAAAAAAGTTTCAGCGATAAATTTCGCTCTTAATGGATCACCAGGCATTAATACTAACTTAGCAATTTCACCTGGTTTCGCACTATTATGAGGTGTTGGCATTTTCATTTCTCCTTTAATATTTGTATATGAATTATATCATAAAGAACTCAAATTCCCAAAATAAGTGTACATAAACTAAAATAAATTAATAGTGAAACAATATCAATGATCGTTGTTAATATTGGTGTTGTTGTAGCAGCTGGATCCTGCTTTAAAACTAATGATAAAAATGGTAAGGTAGCCCCTAAGAGATTACCAATCAAAACTGATATCAACATAGTCAAACATATGATCAACGCTACAATTAACTCTACTTGAGGTGGAAATAACCATATCCTTAACAATGCAACCAGAAACAATAAAATTCCACAAACAAGCGCAATCTTACTTTCTTTATATATTACTTTGAAAAGATCCTTTTTTTCAATCTCACTAATAGCCATACTTCTAATCACCATAACTGCGCTTTGATTTCCAGCATTACCAGATGATCCCATTATCATTGGAACAAATGCTACTAGTGCTGGTATGATCATTAGTTTACTCTCAAACGCGTGTAATACCATACCTGTAAATGTGGCCGACAACATTAATATCAATAGCCAAGGTAATCGGCTTTTAGCCATCTTAAAAACACTAGTTTCAAGATATGATCCATCTACTGGTCTAATAGCTGCCATTTTTTGAATATCTTCCGTAATCTCTTCTTCCATTACATCAACGATATCATCGATTGTTATTATTCCAATCAAACATTGATCATTATTAACAACTGGTAGAACATCTAAGTCATATCTTGCAAATAACTTAGCCACATCTTCTTGATCATCAAAAGTATTACAAGAAACAATGTGTTCGTCCATGTGATCCTTTATTAGATCATTACTATTTTCAAACAAGATATCCTCTGGTTTGATCGCTCCCACTAAATGTTTTGATTCATCACTTACATAACAAACACTTATCGTTTCTGCCTTTTTACCAATATTACGTATTTTCTTTAAAGCTTTTTCTAAAGTGTCATCTTGTTTTAATTCCACATAATCTATATTCATGATCGATCCTGCTGAATATTCCGGAAAGCTCAAAAGTGAGTTTATTTGATTTCGCTGTTGTTTATTAGCGCTCATTAATATCTTTTTAACTAAATTAGCTGGCATATCACTTATAAAATCAGCCATATCATCCGCATACATGTTGATCAAAACAGTTTGAATCTCTTCATTTGTAAAAGCATCAATCAAAGCTTGTTTATTATCACTACTAAAATATGAAAACAGTTGACCGCTTATTTCCTTTGGTAAGATTCTAAACACAAATAATATACTGGATATCTCTAACTCTTCTGTCGCTAATGCCATATCAACGATATTGTATTCATTATAGATATCTCTTAGGTCTTTAAGTTGACGTTTATCAATCAAATCCTTTAATAACTCTGTTGTGATCATTTCAAATTTTTCCATTTTACACCTCTTAAATCCCTAGCCATAATCTAGCTAACCCAAAGTAAGCCAGAATTGAGATCAGATCACAAGTGGTTGTAATCAAAGGAGAAGCCATTATGGCTGGATCTACCTTAATGATCAAAGCTAACATTGGAAATAATGCTCCGCTCAATTTTGCAATCAAAACAACTAAAAAAACAGATAAAGAAACAATGACAGCTATGTCAAAGCCAACGTCATTGACGAATATTACGATTCTTATCATATTGACTATAAACAACACGCTACCTGTCATTAATGCTATCATCATCTCTTTGAAAACAACCTTGAAAAAGTCTTTAATCGTTAAACTATCAACAATGATACCTCTTATTACCATAGCACTAGCTTGGCTTCCTGCATTACCGGCGGTCCCCATTAACATCGGAATAAAAGTGATCAGGCTTGGCACCATCATTAAAAGTTGATCATTATTTGTGATTATAATACTACTTAAAGCATATGATACCATCAATAACATTAGCCATACCAATCTACTTTGAGCTAACTTAAAAGTACTTGCTTCAAGGTAGGGAAACTCAATGGGCGTGATCGCAGCCATACGATGGATATCTTCAGTTGCTTCTTCTTGCATGACATCGATGATATCATCAATAGTTATCATACCTAAAAGGTGATAATCCTCATCAGTAACCGCGATAACATTCTCATCGTATTTTTGCATCATCCTACCTACTTCTTCTGTATCAGTTGATGTAAAAACCGAATTATAATCAATGTCCATGATATCTTTGATCATATTATCTTCACTAGCAAAGAGAATATCACGTAATGTAACAATCCCTACTAATCGACCTTTTTCATTTAACACAAAACATGTCCCAATTGTCTCAGCCTTACTACCATATCTTTTAATTTTTTCGATCGCATCGTTGATATTATCTTGTTTTGATAGTTCAAGATAATTAGTCGACATGATACTACCTGCTGTATCTTCTTGATATTGAAGTAACTCATTGATCAACTTCTTTTGTTGACTACTAGCACTATTTAATACTTTTTTACTCAAATTAGCAGGCAATTCCTGCAAAAAATCAATAAGATCGTCACTATAAAGGCTATTTAGGATAACCTTTATTTGGTCACTATTTAAAACTTCAAGTAAGTGTTCAATAACATCATTATCAAGATATGAAAATAATTGCCCTGTAACATCTTTGGTTACTGTTTTAAAAATGAAAATAATGTCATAAACATCTAATTGATCAACTATATCAGCCAGATCAACGATATTATACTCGTCAAATATTTCTCTTAGATCAATGATATTCTTTTGTTTGATATACTCTTGGATTGTTTGGGTAAGTATCAATTTTCCATCCATCTTTTACCTCCTTAATAGAAGTAGATCAATGAATCTTGATCAAAGCAACACCATCACCTATATTAGGATAGAATTGCACATCGTATAAGGGATCATTCATTAAACTATCTCTAAATTTTTTGATCTTTCTGATCAAATCCTTAGTACGACGATTATGTGTTCTACTTGGATCATCTACTAATCCATGAAAGATAAGATTATCAACGACCATTATCCCTTCACTTGTAAGGTTATTTATGAACTTATCAAACAAGCCCTGATATTGTGCTTTTGCTGCATCAAGGAAGATAAGATCAAATTTCATTTCTGTTTGATAATCATATGCATCCATATTTAAACATGTTATACGTGAATCCAAATGAAAAGCGTTAATGTTTTTGACTGCTTGTACATAACGCTCGGGATCCTTTTCTATTGTTGTTATCATTACATCAGGACTAGCTTCGACCATCTTGATCGCCGAATAACCTATCCCACTTCCTAATTCAAGAATATGTTTCACATGATGTTTTTTGATGATATTAACCAGAAAAAGAATGCCGTCTTTGTGCATAATCGGTACATTTTTCTCTATAGCATATTTTTCTATATCCGAATGCCCACTATCCACAAAACCACCTCCTTCTTCATTATCTAAATTATAACACTATCTTTTATTGATAGACAGAAAAACAAAAAAAAGAACAGCGATCTGTTCTTTTTCTTTATTTTATACTAATTCTAAGATTGCCATTGTTGCGGCGTCACCACGACGATCAACAGTCTTGATAACTCGTGTATATCCGCCATTGCGATCTGCATACTTAGTCGCTAGATCATCAAATAATTTTTGTAACGCTGTTTTATTGGATTCTTTATCAACGATAACATTACGAACATAAGCAGCTGCCTGACGACGAGCATGTAAATCACCCTTTTTAGCCAAAGTGATCAATTCATCAACTACTGATTGAGTTTCTTTAGCTTTCATCTGTGTCGTTGTAATCTTACCGTGAACGATAACTTCAGTCGCTAAGTTACGTAGTAATGCTTTTCGATGATCAGCTGTACGTCCCAATTTACGATTATTCATGGTTATATCCTCCTATATATGCTTATTCATGAGCTTTAAAGCTAAGACCATGTTCTAAGATCTTATCTTTAACCTCTTTGAGCGATTTCTTGCCCAAATTACGAACGCGCATCATTTCTTCTTCTGTTTTTTGCGTCAACTCTTCTACTGTTTGGATACCGGCACGTTTTAAACAATTATATGAGCGTACTGATAGATCTAAATCTTCAATCATCATTGCCATACTCTTATTTGTTGTTTCACCATTTGCTTCTTTTAATAGTGAATCCATGTCTTTAACGGCTTCATCAACATTAGTTAATACATCTAAATGTTCAATCAGTATCTTTGATGCAAGTGCTAATGACTTTTGAGGAGTGATCGATCCATTAGTCCATACTTCCAATTCTAGGCTATCAAATGATGCATCTTGACCAACACGTGTTGGTTCTACATTATATGATACTCTTTCAATTGGTGTATAGATCGAATCAGTATAAATCGTACCAATCCCTTGTGATGATCCTTGATATAAAGCTTTATTAGCATCAGCACTGATATATCCACGTCCATTGCGCGCTTTAAGCTCCATCTCTAAAAATCCATCTTTTTCAATATTACAAATGACAAGATCTTTGTTCAGTATCTCTACATTTGTTGGACATTCAATATCACCTGCTGTAATAACTTTTGGACCACTTGCTGATATGCGTAACGTATATACCTCGCTATCACTTATCGTCATTATCAAATCTTTTATATTCAAGATTATTGATGTAACATCTTCCAACACACCTGGAATTGATGTGAACTCATGGAAGACATTTTCAACTTTGATAGAATAAACAGCAGCACCTGGTAAAGAGGATAACAAAACACGTCTTAATGCATTACCAATGGTTGTACCAAAACCTCTTTCTAAAGGTTCGATAACAAATTTACCGTAGTGATCCGATTCAACATATTCTAATACTTTGAATTCAGCTCTTTCAAATTTCTGCATTAATTTTCCTCCTTTTTCTTACTAACCACGTGGTCTCTTCGGTGGACGACAACCGTTATGGGGAATAGGTGTAACATCATTGATAGCTGATATTTCTAAACCAGCTGTTTGCAATGATCTAACTGCTGCTTCACGTCCTGGACCTGGTCCCTTAACGTTTACTTGTACATAACGCATGCCATGGTCCATAGCCGCTTTTCCTGCAGCTTCTCCAGCCATTTGGGCAGCGTAAGGTGTTGATTTTCTCGATCCTTTAAATCCAAGTGCTCCTGCACTTGACCAAGCAATCGCATTACCGCTCTCATCTGTAATGGTAACGATAGTGTTATTGAATGTTGAATGGATATGAGCCACGCCCTTGGCGATATTTTTACGTACTCTACGTTTGCGAGTAGTTGTTTTTGCTTTAGCCATAATTTCTTTCCCTCCTTATCGTTACTTCTTCTTGTTCGCGACAGTACGACGCGGACCTTTACGAGTACGAGCATTAGTGCTGGTTCTTTGACCTCGCACTGGCAAACCCTTACGATGGCGAATTCCGCGATAACAGCCAATTTCCATCAAACGCTTAATATTCAAACTGACTTCACGGCGTAAATCACCTTCGACTTTTATTTTTTCTACTACTGTTCTTAGTGCATTGACTTGATCGTCATTCAAGTCTTTTGTACGTGTGTTTGGATCAACATTAGCAACATTACAGATTTTTTCTGCAGTTGAAACGCCGATACCATAAATGTAAGTTAACGAGATAACAATCCGCTTGTCACGCGGTATGTCTACTCCTGCAATACGAGCCATAATTGATCTTCCTCCTAATTTCCTTGACGTTGCTTGTGTTTGGGGTTTTCACAAATGATCATTACACGACCTTTTCGTTTAATGACACGGCACTTATCGCACATTGGTTTGACTGATGGTCTTACTTTCATGTGTTCCCTCCTAGACTTATTTATGTCTAAATGTAATACGCCCACGTGTTAAATCATACGGCGAAATTTCAACGGTAACACGGTCTCCCGGTAAAATGCGAATGTAATGCATGCGGATTTTACCAGAAACGTGGGCCAGGATAATGTGTCCGTTAGCCAATTTCACCTTAAACATGGCACTTGGTAATGTTTCTTCAACAATACCATCTATCTCAATAACATCTTGTTTACCCATTAATCATCCTCCTTTATATCTTTGTTAGGATCTCATATCCGTCTTTAGTGATCAGGACGGTATGTTCATAATGTGCACATAGTGACCTATCTTTCGTAATTACCGTCCAATTGTCACTTAGTACTTTGGTAAAAGGTTTGCCAGCATGAACCATTGGTTCAATTGCTAATGTCATACCCTCTTTTAATAAGGGACCATGACCAGCTTCTCCTTGGTTGGGAATGGTTGGATCTTCATGAAGATGAATTCCGATCCCGTGACCAGTATAATCAAACGGTATCGTGAAGCCATGTTCGTAAACATATTCACCGATCGCATGACTTATATCAGATAAATGATTACCTGGTTTTGCTTGTTGCAAACCAACAAACAATGAATCACGAGTCACATCTAATAATTTTTGAACATTGATTGGTACTTCACCAACCACAAATGTCCAAGCATTATCTCCATGATATCCTTTGTAACTTGCACCAACATCGATTGAGATAATATCACCATTTTTAAGCACTGTCTTATTTGGAATGCCATGAACCAATACGTGATTGATCGATGCACAAATAGTAGCTGGATAGCCATTATAATCTTTAAATGAAGGAATCCCACCATTATCTCTTATTACTTTTTCAGCAATTTTATCAAGAGTAATAGTCGATATTCCAGGACGAATATTATCGCCAACTGTTTTTAAAGCTAAATTTGAGATTCTCCCAGCTTCACGCATCAATTCGATCTCACGCTCTGATTTAGTCGTGATCATTCAAATTCTCCAATGCTTTTTTTATGTCAAACCAGACTTCCTCAACAGGACGTCCAGCATCGACTTTAATAACTAAACCTTCTTTAAGGAAATAATCCAAAACTGGAGCAGTTAGTTTCTGATGTTCACCGATCCTAACGTTCAATCCTTCAATAGTATCATCGCTGCGATGTACTAAAGGATGTTGACAACGATCACAAATACCTTCTACTTTACTTGGCATCGTAACTGTATTATAGATCGCTCCACAATTTTTACATAATCGACGATTTACGATTCTAGGTGCTAAAGCCGATAATTCAATCTCAAGATTAATCACTATCTTGATCGGACGTCCCGTTTCATTAGCTATTTCCTCAAATGCTTTTGCTTGCGGCAAAGTTCTTGGAAAGCCATCTAACAAATATCCTTCTTGACAATCATCTTGAGATAATCGCTCCTTGATCATCGCAATCGTTATATCATCGGGCACCAATAACCCTTTATTTATATACTCTTCAGCCAACACTCCCAATTTGGTGCGTTGAGCCATAGCTTTACGAAACATGTCTCCCGTACTAATATGTGGAATATTGAAACGTTCCTCAATAAGCTTAGACATCGTTCCTTTTCCGCTACCAGCAACCCCCATGATCAGAATATTTAAACTACTCATCCTACTTACCCGAGAATCCTCGATAAGATCTTTGTGTTAATTGTCCGCTCAGATCTTTCATCGTTTCTAATGCAACACCAACAACGATGATAATACCTGTTCCACCTAACGCAACTGATCGAGGTAATGGAGTGATCATTGGTAATAAAAACGGTAAAGCAGCAATAAAGGCTAATGATAAGGCCCCTAAAACAGTAATCCTATTCAATATGACAGCAATGTATTTCTTCGTTTCATTGCCAGGTCTTACACCTGGAATATAGCTACCATTTTTACTTAAGTTATCGGAAATTTTCTCTGGATCAACTTGTAATGATGTATAAAAGAATGTGAACATTATCACCAATACAACATATAAAGCCAATCCCCATGGTTGTGTATAATCCAATGCGACATCTAAGAACTCTGTAATGCTATTTGCAGGAAAGAAACTAAGAATTGTCCTTGGAGCAGTCATCAATGCAGAGGCAAAGATAACAGGAATAACACTCGCGCTATTAATCTTTAACGGTAAGAACGTCATATCACTACGACCTCTTTGGACTGAGCTGGATGTATATTGAATTGGAATTCTTCTTGTAGCCTGTGACATAAAGATAACCATTACGATTAACAATACATACATCAAGATATACCCTATAAATATCAACAATCCACCAGTCATATTAGTTGCGACCAATTCTTGATATACACCAACAAATTGCCATGGCATATTAGCAACGATACCAGTAAAGATGATCATTGAGATACCATTACCAATACCTTTCGCCGAAATACGATCACCTAACCAGCACAAGAACATTGTTCCAGCAGTTAATACTGTCGCTACATACAAATAAACAGAAACTGAGCCATTTACAATGATGCCACTACTGACATCAAAAGCATACGTCATGGTAAATGCTTGCACAAACGCTAAGATAACAGCTAAGTAACGAGTTATCTTATCCATCTGCATTTTTCCTTTTTGACCACTTTTTGATAATTCACTCAAATAAGGAATTACATCCATAGCCAACAACTGAACTATGATACTAGCAGTGATATAAGGTCCAACCCCAAGAGCGAAGACTGAAAAATCCTGTAATGAACCACCACCCAATAAATTCATCATTTGAATTATTGAATTCTGTGATACACTGGCTAGTAATTTTACAGCATCTACCCTAGGAGCAGGTATACCGGCTCCTAAGCGATAAACAAGCAACATTGCCAAGGTAAAGAAAATCTTATTTCTTATTTCTTTGTTCTTAAACAAGTTGATATATGTTCTAATCACTTAAATCACCTCTGCTTTTCCACCTGCGTCTTCAATAGCCTTAAGTGCTGAGCTTGAAAATTTATGAGCCTTGATAGTTAAAGCTTTTTCTAACTTGCCATTACCCAAAACGCGTACTCCTGCCATCTGTTTCTTAAGTAAACCACTGTTCTTTAATAACTCAGGCGTTACTTCGCTACCTTCTGCAAAGCGATTTAAAGCTTCAACATTTACGATCGCATATTCTTTGCGCGTAAAGTTAGTAAAACCTCTTTTAGGTAAACGACGCCATAATGGCGTTTGTCCACCCTCAAAACCAATAGCTACTCCGCCACCACTTCTAGCGTTTTGCCCTTTATGACCTTTTCCAGCCGTTTTACCTTGGCCAGATCCTTGTCCACGACCTAAGCGCTTGACAGATCTGCGTGAACCCTCATTATATGTTAATTCATTTAGTTTCATATCTTACGCCTCCTTAACGAATTTCTTCCAATTTTTTCTCGCGTAGTGTAGCAACTGACTGAACCGTTTTTAAGCCACTTAAGCCCTCAACTGTTGCTCTAACAACGTTTATTGGTGTACGTGAACCCAAACACTTTGATAATACATCATTAATTCCAGCTAATTCTAAAACTGCACGAACTGGGCCACCAGCGATAACGCCAGTACCTTCAGTGGCAGGACGTAACAATACTTCACCAGCACCATAACGACCTACAACTGTGTGTGGTATTGTTGTTCCAACAACAGGTACTTTAATCAAGTTATGTTTAGCATCCTCGATCGCTTTTTTGATTGCATCAGGCACTTCATTAGCTTTACCTGTACCAAATCCTACACGACCCTTTTTATCACCGATCACAACTAAGGCAGAAAACCTAAAACGACGTCCACCTTTTACTACTTTTGTAACACGGTTGATCGTAACAACGCGTTCTTCAAATTCTTTATCGCGTTCAACTCTTCTTGGTCTACGTTCCATTTTAAGTTACCTCCTAGAATTTGAGCCCAGCATCTCTAGCTGCATCAGCTAGCGCTTTGACTCGTCCGTGATAAATATAACCTCCACGGTCAAATACAACATTAACAATCTCTTTAGCTAAAGCTCTTTTTGCCAATTCGGCTCCCACAAGTTTAGCTGCTTCAACATTACTGCCGTTTTCTAATTTTAAATCTATACTTGAGCAAGCTACTAATGTAACTTTATTAACATCATCGATAATTTGTGTATGAATGTGTTTATTGGAACGGAAAACATTCAAGCGGGGACATTCAGGAGTACCACTGATCTTAGCACGTACACGTTTATGACGACGAATTCTCTCATCATTCTTACTAACTTTTTTAAGCATTTATGTTCTCTCCTTTCCCACCTACGACTTAGCAGCCGTCTTTCCTTCTTTACGACGGATTTTTTCACCTTTATAACGAATACCTTTACCAAGATATGGTTCAGGTTTACGAACCGCTCTAATATTACTTGCAAGTTCACCAACACGTTGTTTATCTATACCACTAATAATGATCTCAGTCGGTGTTTTGCACTCAACTTTAACATCATCTTCAGCAATGATTACAATCGGCTTTGAATAGCCAATATTGATAGTCAATTTTTGACCTTCAACCGCTGCACGATAACCGATACCAACGATCTCTAAACTCTTAGCATAACCTTCACTAACACCAACGATCATATTGTTGATAAGTGCCCTTGTTGTTCCATGTAATTGTTTGATATGTTTCTCATCATTAGGACGAGAAACTGTGATTATCCCATCATTATTTTCAATCTTTAATGCTGGGTTAAACTGACGTGTCAGAGATCCCTTAGGACCTTTTACCGTCACCTCATTCGCAGCTGTAATCTCTACTTCAACGCCAGCTGGAATGGTAATCGTTTTATTTCCGATACGTGACATATATTTCCCTTTCTTTTACCAAATATAGGCTAGTACTTCTCCACCTACATGTTTTGCTCTAGCTTGTTTATCAGTCATTACACCCGTAGATGTAGATATGATCGCAATCCCTAAACCATTTAAAACACGAGGTATCGAATCAACCTTGGCATAAACCCGTAATCCAGGTTTTGATATACGTTTAATTCCACTAATGGTTCTTTCGTTATTTACTCCATAACGTAATGCAATCGTTATAGTTTTCTTAGTATCTCCCGATACTACATAATTTGCTATATATCCTTCTTCTTTCAAGATACGAGCGATCTCGATCTTTTCTTTATTCGCTGGTACTTCTACAACATCGTGACGCTGTTGTATAGCATTACGAATTCTAGTCAGCATATCAGCAATTGGATCTGTCAATGTCATTATGATAGCCCTCCTTTACCAGCTAGCCTTCTTAACACCCGGTAATTGACCTTTATAAGCCAACTCACGGAAGCAAATGCGGCATAGTTTATACTTACTTAAAACTGAATGAGGACGTCCACAACGTTCACAACGAGTATATTCGCGAACCTTGAACTTCGCCGGGCGGCTACTTTTAACCTTCATTGATGTTTTTGCCATTTAGCTAGTCCTCCTATTTCTTTTCGAAAGGCATGCCGATACCACTTAGCAACGCTCTTCCTTCTTCATCATTTTTAGCAGTTGTTACGATAACAATATCCATTCCCCGTACTTTATTTACTTTGTCGTAATTTATTTCTGGGAAGATAAGTTGTTCCTTTACACCAAGTGTATAGTTTCCTCGACCATCAAATGCATTCTTGCTTATACCACGGAAATCACGTACACGTGGCAATGAGATATTAACCAATTTATCAAGAAATTCATACATTCTCTCACCACGCAATGTTACCTTACAACCAATCGCCATACCCTCGCGTAATTTGAAGTTAGCGATAGATTTTTTAGCTTTAGTAATGACTGGTTTTTGTCCAGCGATCATCGTCAACTCAGCAACAGCTTCCTCTAATGCCTTAGCATTAGCGATCGCATCGCCGACACCCATGTTTATAACAACTTTTTCAACTTTTGGTACTTGCATTATCGAAGAATAGTTAAACTGCTTCTGTAATGCAGGTACGATCTCTTTAAGATATTTCTCTTTAAGGCGGTTCATCATCTATTTCCCCCTTACTTTAACGCCGTGCCAGTTTTAGTATAGACACGCGTTTTCTTTCCTTTAATTTCTTTAAAACCAATTCTGCTAGCCTTTTTTGCTTTCGCATCATACGCCATTACATTTGATGCATGAATTGGCATCTCTTTTTCGATAACCCCACCATCAGGATTTGCCTGACTTGGCTTCATGTGTTTCTTTCGAAGATTTACACCTTCAACAATAACTTGATCCTTTGTGGGATATACTTTCGTTACTTCACCGATCGTACCTTTATCAGCACCGGTTATAACGATAACTTTATCACCTTTTTTAATCTTCATATGTGCCTCCTTATAGTACTTCCGGTGCTAAAGATACAATTTTCATGAAATCTTTATCACGCAACTCTCTTGCAACGGGTCCAAATATACGTGTTCCGCGAGGTGTCTTATCATCCTTGATCAACACTACTGCATTGTCATCAAACTTGATATATGAACCATTATCGCGACGAACGCCATATTTGGAACGTACGATCACGCCTCTTACAACTTCACCTTTTTTGACTGTGCCACCTGGGGTAGCGTCTTTTACAGTGCAAACAACGATGTCACCGATATTCGAATAGTGACGACGGCTTCCTCCTAAACAACGGATAACCAACACTTCTTTTGCACCTGAATTATCTGCTACTCGACATCTGGTTTCGTTATGAATCATCTTTCACTCCTCCTTCTGTCTTCTAAACAATAACAGCTTTCTCAATGATTTTAACTAAACGAAATCTCTTAGTAGCTGATAAAGGACGAGTTTCCATGATCTCTACCCAATCACCGATCCGAGCTTCATTTGTTTCATCATGAGCTGTGAATTTGTTCGAATATCTTACTTTTTTACCATACAAGTTATGACGCTTAGATGTGCTAACTTCAACGATGATCGTTTTATCAGCCTTATCAGAAACTACTCTTCCGCGATAAACTTTACGGTTTGCTCTTTCTGTCATATTCATAATCCCCCTTACTTCGTCTCACCAAGCTCGCGCTCAGTGATAACCGTTTTAATACGGGCAATCGTCTTCTTAACTTCTTTCATTTTAGCAGAATTAGTTAATTGACCGGTTGCTTGTTGAAAGCGTAATGTGAATAGTTCTTCTTTTAAAGAATTAACTTCTTTAAGTAACTCTTCATTACTTTTTTCTCTTATATCTTTAATCTTCATCACTATTCCTCCTCACCCTTCTTTACGAAGCGGGATTTAACAGGCAATTTGTGGGAGGCTAAACGGAAAGCTTCACGAGCTACCTCTTCTTCAACACCAGCAATTTCAAACATTACTCTACCTGGTTTGACAACGGCAACCCAACCTTCAGGTGCACCTTTACCACTTCCCATACGAACTTCAAGCGGTTTTTTAGTTCTAGCCAAATGGGGAAATATTTTAATCCAAACATTACCGCCACGTTTCATATAACGCGTCATTGCGATACGAGCAGCTTCTATCTGACGATTTGATACGTATCCACCCGACTCAGCCACTAAGCCATATTCACCAAAAGCTACTAGTCTTCCAGCTTTTGATTTACCCTCATAACTAACACGATGAGGACGGCGATATTTTGTTCTGTTAGGCATCAACATAATTAATTACCTCCTTCAGTGTCCACCGTGCTATTAGCTACTTTATCGTTAGTAGCATCCGGTATATCACGTGGTGCGATCTCATGACGAGGACGGCGATCATCACGTTTCTTACTGTTATCACGTCTTGGACGACGTCTATCATTACGTGCAAGTTTTGGCGCTTCTGGCTCGGTTACCATATTGCCTGGCAACACCTCACCACGACATATCCAAACTTTAACACCTAATTTGCCATATGTAGTCATTGCTTCATAAATTGCAAAGTCAATGTCAGACCTTAAAGTATGTAAAGGAGTGATTCCTTCTGAATAACCTTCACTACGAGCAATATCAGTTCCACCCAAACGACCAGACACCAATGTCTTGATACCTTTAGCACCAGCTCTCATTGTCTTCTGGATCGCTTTTTTCTGAGACGTCCTAAATGATGCACGTTGTTCTAATTGTTCTGCGATTCCTCTTGCAACAAGGTTTGCATCAAGATCAGGATTAGCTATTTCAACTACTTTAATATAAACAGCCTTACCATTTACAAGCTTCTCAAGTTTTTTCTTTAATGCTTCAACAGCTTCGCCATTAGTACCAATAACAACACCAGGACGAGCAGTCCTTAAAATAATCTCAATACGATTTTTTGATCTTTCAATCTCTATTCTTGATACATAAGCCGCTTTTAATTCTTTAAATAAGAATTTGCGGATCATTGCATCTTCCTTAACTAATGTTCCATATTCCTTTTCGGCGTACCAACGAGATTCCCAGTCGCGGATGATCCCGACGCGCATGCCGATAGGATTAACTTTTTGACCCATAATTATTCCTCCTAGCGTTCCGCAACCACAAATGTAATGTGGCTGGTACGTTTCATGATCGGATGAGCACTACCCTTAGCGGCAGCTTTGAACCTCTTCATCGTTACGCTCTCATCAGCATAACAAGCCTTGACAAACAGTTTCTCTTCGGTAAGTTGGTGATTATTGACTGCATTACTAACTGCTGATTTCAATACCTTACCACAAACTTCAGCTGCGTAGTTTGGTTTAAACTTTAAGATAGCCATTGCTTCCGCAACATCTTTTCCTCTTACAAGATCCAAAACGATACGAGCTTTACGCGCTGGCACACGAACTGTTTTAGCTATTGCTTTAACTTCCATGATTTCCTCCTACGCTTTCTTGTCGTCGGAACCATGTCCGCCGAACTTTCTTGTTGGAACAAACTCACCTAATTTGTGTCCAACCATATCTTCAGTAACATAGACCGGTACATGTTCCTTGCCATTATAGACAGCGAATGTATGTTCAACGAACTGAGGGAAAATCGTTGAGCGACGGGACCACGTCTTGATAACTTCTTTTTTCTTACTTTTTTCGACCTCTGCGACTTTCTTCAATAGATATTCATCACAGAATGGACCTTTTTTTAAGCTTCTTGCCATTTTATCTTCCTTCCTTTCGTTTACTTCGCATCGCGACGTCTGACGATCATTTTGTCAGAGGCGTTTTTCTTCTTACGAGTTCTAACACCCATAGCTTTTTTACCCCAAGGAGTCATCGGTGATTTACGACCAATTGGTGATCTACCTTCACCACCACCATGAGGATGGTCAACTGGATTCATGACTGAACCACGAACAGTAGGTCTAATACCCATCCAACGTGTTCTTCCAGCCTTGCCAATATTAATCAAACTATGATCTTCATTGCCTACTTGTCCAATAGTAGCATGACAATTTTTAAGAACCTTACGAACTTCACCACTAGCAAGTTTTAAAGTTGCGTACTTGTCTTCAATACCCAATATTTGAGCCGATACACCAGCTGATCTAGCTAGCTGGCCACCCTTGCCAGGTTTTAGTTCAACATTATGGACTACAGTTCCTTCAGGAATATTTCCAATTTCCAAACTGTTACCCACAATGATATCAGCGTTTTGCCCTGACATTACTGTTGCTCCAACCTTTAAGCCTTTCGGAGCTAAGATATAACGTTTCTCACCATCTTTATATGTTAATAAAGCGATGTTTGCTGATCTATTTGGATCGTATTCGATCGTTGTAACTGTAGCCGGTATATCATTCTTATCTCTTTTAAAGTCAATAATGCGGTACTTGCGTTTATGCCCACCGCCTTGATGACGAGTCGTGATACGACCATTGTTATTTCTGCCACCATTACTATTCAACGTTGCTGTCAAAGATTTTTCAGGCTTTTTTGCCGTAATATCTTCATTGACGAGAGCCGTCATGCCCCGACGTCCATTAGTGGTTGGCTTGTATTTCTTAATCGCCATGGATTAATTCTCCTCCTTACGCATTTATAACGGAAATAGCGTTCTTCTTCCGTGTTGATATACTAGATCGCAAATACATCGATCTTGTTATCATTAGCTAATTTAACATAAGCTTTTCTTATCGCCTTAGTCTTTCCAACATAACGACCCATCCGCTTTTCTTTAGGGTGAACATTGACAACATTTACTTTTTCAACACTTACCTTAAAGATTGCCTCAACAGCTTGTTTGATCTCTGTCTTATTAGCTTTTGCCTTGACTTCAAACACGACAACATTGTTTGATTCATTAGCCTTTACTGATTTTTCCGTCACCAATGGACGAACGATAACATCATGTAGATTCATTATGCGAATACCTCCCCTGCTAACTTAGCAGCTTCTTCAGTCATCACCAATTTATCTGCATTCATAAGATCATAAACATTTAATTCCTCAACCGTTAAGAACATTGCATCTGGAATGTTGCGCATCGCAAGATATGCATTATCCCACTCTTCTGTAGCACTTGCTACAAACAATGTTTTGCGGCCAAGTTGTAAATTACTCATAACTTTAACAAACTCTTTTGTCTTTGTACTTTCAAGTGATAAGTTTTCAATAACCTTAAATGCATCCTCTACTACCTTTAAAGATAATACGCTTCTTAAGGCTAAACGACGAACTTTACGATTTAACTTATATCCGTAATTGCGCGGTTTAGGACCAAAAGCAATTCCTCCACCTCTCATTTGAACTTCACGGATACTACCTTGACGAGCGCGACCTGTTCCTTTTTGACGGAATGGTTTGCGTCCACCACCAGCAACTTCACTTCTTGTCTTTGTGCTATGTGTACCTTGACGCATCGAAGCTCTTTGCATTACTACCACATCAAACATTGCTTGTTTATGAGGTTCAATGCCGAATACTTCTTCAGCTAAGGCGATATCACGTAATTCTTTGCCATCTAGGCTATATACTTTTAGCTTAGGCATTTATTACTCCTCCTTCGCAGCAGCATAGTCGATCAGATCTACAGCCTCTTTAGCTGCTCTTTTCTTTGCCGCAGACTTAACGACAACAAACCCTCTTTTTGGCCCAGGCACATTGCCCTTTACCAATAGGTAATTGCTTTCAGCATCAACTTTGATAACGACTAGGTTTTGATTGGTAGTGGTCAATGAACCATCATGACCTGCCATTTTTGTTCCCTTGTTGATAACACCATTGTTACGACCAATCGTAGCTAATGAACCAACACCTCTATGAAATCCCGAACCATGTGATTTAGGACCAATTGTTTGATTATGTCGTGCGATAGCCCCACTAAAGCCTTTTCCTTTAGAAACGCCCGTCACATCAACAATCTCTCCAGCCATAAATAGATCAGCCTTAACCTCACTACCTACAGCATATTCAGCCATATCATCCCCACGCATTTCTCTTACAAAACGCTTTGGTGCTGTTTCGGCTTTTTTAGCATGACCGATAGCAGCCTTAGTGGCTCTTCTTTCCTTTGCATCTTCTACCCCAAGTTGTGTAGCTACATAACCATCTGTTTCAACGGTCTTTTGTTGTAAGACAACATTAGGGACAACTTCTATTACAGTAACTGGTATTTGAATGCCTTCAGTAGTAAATACTTGGGTCATCCCCAGTTTTCTTCCTAGTATTCCTTTCATGTCTTCCTCCTACAGCTTTATCTCGATGTCAACACCACTTGGCAGTTCCAACCGACTTAAAGCATCGATTGTTTCTGCTGATGGCCCGACAATCTCGATCAAACGTTTGTGTGTCCTAATCTCAAATTGTTCACGCGAATCTTTATACTTATGTACCGCTCTTAAGATCGTAATGATCTGTTTTTCTGTCGGAAGTGGTACCGGTCCGACAACTTTCTTAGCTCCATGCTCGTTAGCAGCGACAACGATTTTTTCAGCTGCTGAATCAAGCGTTCTGTGTTCGTATGCCTTTAAGCGGATACGCACGCTATTTTTTGCCATGAAAATCCTCCCTCTATTTCGTTGGTTCAAGACCAACCTGCTCGATGCAAATTACCTGACTTCTCACTGATCATGACAACGCCTTTCAGTGTGTCAGCAACCTCGCACGTCATTGCAGTAGCTCAAGTATTATAACAAAAAGCACCCTGATAATGCAAGTGCTTTTTAATAATTACAACAATTCTTTTATATCCTCTATCTTATAGATTCGCTGACATGCGATATTAGAATCAACATTGGGATGTGGATAAACCCATATTGGGTTAATACCGACACTAATCGCTCCTATGACATCGTTACCTAATC
>JAQUCI010000106.1 GCA_028686295.1 Erysipelotrichaceae bacterium
ACGTACTTACAACAGCTTCTTTAGCAGTCAACCCTGTCACAAGTGCACTTACAGCTTGCCAGCTATCAAACCAAGAGGTCTGAATATAAAAGCTAATTTACTACTTAATATCGCCAACATACTTTGCGATGGTTCAGCAACCATATGTAAACTAAGATCAAAACTACTTAATAGCCAAATCAACATACTGGCTAAAAAGATAATCGTAAATGCTCTTTCAATAAAGTCCTTTGCTTTCTCCCACATCTGTCTGATGACATTTTGCCAAAGTGGAAACCGATAGGTCGGCAATTCCAAAACAAATGGTGTACCATCACCCTTAAACACAGTATTTTTAAGTAATAATGCCGATAAGATAGCGATAAGAATCCCAAATAGATACAGCAGTATCATTACCAAAGCTTGATATTGATCAAAAAAAGCAGCTGTAAACAAAGCATAAATTGGTAATTTTGCCGTACATGACATAAACGGTAACAACATTATCGTCAACTTTCGATCACGTGTACTAGCCAAAGTACGCGTCGCTATTACAGCTGGGACAGTACAACCAAAACCAATTATCATCGGAACAAAAGACTTTCCTGATAATCCAAGTTTTTGTAATAGCTTGTCCATGACATAAGCCACTCGTGCCATATAACCTGTATCTTCTAATATTGATAAGAAGAAAAACAAAGTAACGATAATCGGTACAAAGGATAATACACTACTGATGCCAGTTAGTGCCCCATCAACCAATAGACCTTGTAACCAAGGGCTTAGCTGTAAACCAATCAAAAAGTCTTTAATCTGACCGATCACTATTTCTAATAGAGTTTCTAACCAACCTTGAAGCGTTCCACCAACAGGTCCAAATGTTAGATAAAACATGATTGCCATTACACTTAAGAATATTGGTATCGACCACAATCGATGAGTTAGTACTTTATCGATCCTATCAGTTTTATCTTGTTGTAAACTGCCATTATGAGAGTATACTTTCTTAACAACTTTCTCGATAAACGTATAACGCATATCAGCCATAGCTGCTTCATTATCCATATTTAAATGATATTCCATATCTTTGATTATCTGATCGATAATAACTTGATCTTGATCGTGAAGGCGTAACTCTTCTTTGATCAAATGATCTCCTTCTACTAATTTGATCGCGATAAATCGTGAATTATAACCTAAAGTTTGAGCTGTTGGCTCAATCAAATGAGCTATCGCATGTACAGCACGATGGATCTCACCAGAACAAAAATCCACAAATATTGGCTTATTGTTATTCTTAACGGTGCGATCAATCTCTTCAATCAGTTGTTTTATACCTTTATTACGCATCGCTGATATTGGTAATGCCGTGATGCCTAATTGCTTACTCAACTCTTGATCATCGATCATATTACCACTAAGTTCAACTTCATCAATCATATTTACTGCCAGTATCATCGGAATTTGTAACTCAATAAGTTGAAGAGTTAGATAAAGACTTCTTTCAATGCTTGTAGCATCAATGATATTGATAATAGCATCAGGCTTATCTTTCATTAAAAACTCACGAGTTAGGATTTCTTCCTTGGTATATGGAGAAAGCGAATAGATACCAGGCAAATCAACGATCATGATATCTTTATGACCTTTAATCAATCCTTCTTTACGCTCAACCGTAACACCGGGAAAATTACCAACGTGTTGATTACTACCTGTCAGGGCATTAAATAAAGTGGATTTACCACTGTTTTGATTACCAATAAGACCAATTTTGTATTTAGCCATAAATTACCTCAATATCAATATTTCGAGCTTCTTCCTTCCTTAAGGTTAAGGTATATCCACGCAAAGCTATCTCGATTGGATCACCCATTGGCGCCACATTTCTCATAAACACGATAGTCCTTGGAGTTAGTCCCATATCCAATAATCGATGTCTTAATATACCTCGACCTCTAACACCAATTATGATTGCCCTATCACCTATCTTAAGCCGATCTAAAGTCATTACTTCACCTCTGTTAGTCTATTCTAACATTATATTACGAATAAGGGCATTGTCAATAAAAACGACTGCTTACGCCGTCATTTTATTTGAGATTGAATATTTTCTTTGTTTGTTTATCTTTAATTATAAATATAAAAGGAATAGCTGCTAATGAATTACCAACTATACCCAAAAGCTTTAAAGATACGATCTCACCAAAAAATCCATATAACAAAGCTGATGTTGCGCTACCCATAATTGCAGCAGATCCCATAAATGAACTAAGCATTCCTCGCTTCTTCTGTGGCGTATATACAATAAATGCTGCATTAAACAATGCATTACCAATCGCGTTACTTAACTGTCCAATAAAAAAGGCAATGATCAAAGCTACATAAGAACCAATCAAAAGACCAATCACGATACATATTGAAGAGAAAATAAATGTCCCCATAGATACCATATACCGATCTTCAGTTTTTATCTTGAATATTGATATTACAAACATACCAACTAAACCACCCAAAGATGTAGATCCGGCAATGACCCCATACTGGATCATATCCATTCCTTGGCTTAAAACATAGGCAATCATCAAAGTGCTAAACCCACTAGCCAATAAGTTTATGATAAGTGCAGCAATCATCATAGTTGATAAACCCGGTGCCGTTAAAGCGAACTTAGCTCCTTCCTTCATGTCCAGTATGATCATCTTGACACTGATCTTATTCGTTTGATTTTCAGTTCTGATGGCATTAATAAATAATTCAGAGACAGCTGAGCCAATATAACAAACACCATTGATCAAGATCATTGTAGGTACACCAAACATAACGATCAAACTACCACTCGCGGTAGAACCTACAAGACGTATCAAAGAATCGGTACCACTAGCGATCGACTGCCCTCTAACAACTTCATCCTTTGGTAAAAGATCCGGGAATAATGACGCAGCTGCTGGTGAGAAAAAAGCACCACAAACACCAGATATGATTGCTACTATGACAAGTAATGTCACATTTAGCTCTTTGGTAAGAGCTAAATAGCCAACTAATAAAAAAACTAATCCGCGAACTAAATCGGTAACCACCAATACATTGCGACGATGCATTCGATCTGTCATCGCTCCTGTGATTGGCCCAATAAACACCATCATAAAAAGAGTAATGCTACTAATAATGCCCATCAATGCGGTGGATCCAGTTGTTTCAAACACCCAATATCCAATAGCGATACTATATAGAATAGAGCCAAATGCACTAAAAGCCATACCCTGCCACAACAGGATAAAATCTCGATTAAATAACTTTTTATGTATATCCATATTTAATACCATCCAATGTGATTATCATATAACAATGTTATATATTGTCAAGCACAATATTAATTTATTTAATTATTTAGTTAATTTAATTCATTTATAAATTGATTCAATAATTCTAAATTATGAATAAAAACAATCCTCAATCATTTACCACTTGAAATACTTAATGTGTAGTACTATTATATTCCAGTGATAAAACACAACCAACTTTTGGTTTTATTTTTTTGTTATAGGAAAGGTGATTATTATGCATACAAAAGAAGTTCTAAATGATCTAGGTAAGATGAAATGGGATATAACGATTAAAGGAATTATAATTGGTGTGATCGTTGGTCTTATCGTATCATTCTATCGCATAGTGATCGAATATGGTTTTGAATTTGCCATTATTATTTATTCTGGTTTAAGGAATAATCCCATTTTTATACCATTTTGGTTAGTTATATTGATAATAGTTGCCTATATCTCATATCGATTAATGAGACTTGAGCCTTTTGCGAAAGGAAGTGGTATTCCTCAAGTAGAAGGAATCGTTCTTTTGGGTTTCAAAATGAAATGGCATACAGTATTACTAGTTCGATATATCGTTGGGTTTCTAACATCGATATTTGGCCTATCACTTGGAAGAGAAGGGCCAAGTATCCAAATTGGCGCAGCCGGAGCTCTAGCATTAGCTGAAAATTCAACTAATAATAAACTAAAAGAGAACTATCTAGTTACTGCAGGCGCTTCCGCAGGACTTGCGGCAGCTTTCAATGCTCCATTATCTGGTGTGATATTCGCACTTGAAGAAGTCCATCGAACCTTCTCACCTAATATATTGATAGCTACAACAACAGCTGCTTTAACTGCCGATATAATCGCAAAATACTTTTTTGGCTTAAATCCAGTACTAAGCTACACAAACGTTTACTCTCTACCTATCAATTATTATTTCTTACTTATCATTCTTGGAGTATTAACTGGTTTCTTAGGAACATTAGTTAATAAGGGTTTACTACTAGCTAGTGATCTTTATGATAAGATACCTGAATTTTATCGATTGCTGATAGCATTATCAATCGCAATGATCATCGGTCTTTTTCTACCACAAGTATTAGGTGGTGGACAAAACCTAATAAAATTATCAGAAAATGCCGAGATCAGTATTACCATGGCTTTACTATTGTTAATCATTAAAATGTTATTCACTTTTACCAGTTTTGGATCTGGTGTTCCAGGTGGCATCTTTATGCCAATCTTAGCTACCGGAGCCTTAGTCGGTACTATTTTTGGACAGTTGTTGACAAGTTTCAATATCCCAGTATATTATGTCTCTGCTTTTTGTGTTTGTGCTATGGCCGGAATGATGAGTTCATCAGTAAAGTCACCAGTTACAAGTGTTATCTTAATGGCAGAGATGACTGGCTCACTAATCCATCTTTTACCCGTAGCTATCGTCGCTTTTATCTCGTTATTAACTTCAGATCTTTTAAGGACCGTCCCAATTTAT
>JAQUCI010000107.1 GCA_028686295.1 Erysipelotrichaceae bacterium
ATTTCACAAAGCCACAGTTGGTATTGAAAGTATTGAAGATAAAGGAACTACCTTTACCATTAAATTTCCCAGGTAATTAAAGTATTACAATTATCTTAAGACCGTTGATCAGGTATCAACGGTTTTTTATGTATACCATCAGAAGTAAAGCAATCAACATTATAATGCTAGTCAACATTAATCACACGTTGAGCATTAGTTCAAACTATTGATAACACCCCTATGTATGACAAAAGCTTACAAATAATTTATTATCAAATGTGATCATAATGATGATATAAAATATTGAATTTAATATTTTATTAGTCTTTTTTACTTGTTTTGAGTTGATTTGTAATGTATTTATGATATATTATAATAAAGGTTGTGATAAATGAAAAATGCATATAGCAAATGGTTGATATTATCAAGAAAGGAAAAATATGAAAACAAAAGAACGCTTCAAGCATTACTTATCATTAGCTATTGTATTGTGCTTCATGATTACTAGTTCAATATCTATAAAAGCCGATTATAGCTCAAGATTCGATCAAATGCTGTATAGATTATTTAATAGCAATTTGTCTCAAATAGTTGTTGAAAAGGATGGATTTGATATAACCGATCAGTTTATTTGTGAAAATTATATCTTGTATACTAACAATGACCTAGCAAAAATTAAAGAGAAAATAGCTCAGAATAGTATAGTGTTCTCAGAACCATCTACTATTAATCAAAGAGCAATTGTATCATCAACTTATACTACAAACTCTTTGTATGCATTGGTAACTGGTACAAGCCCAATCAATCCATCGGTACCAATATTTTTGGAGATTATTTTTAAAATTAGAATAACATCTTCATACGATTTCAACACTGGTCTTATTATTGGAAGCCCAAGAACTCCAACGATTATAATCGAAGATTGTGGTACAGCTGATAGTGCAACTGCAAACAGTATTCAACATAATGGTTACATCACTAACGGTGGATATAGTGTAGCATACTCGAACATCTCATTTATTGTTTCAGCATACGGCTCTTTAGATGGATTAGGAGTTACTCAAACATATAACAGATTCTCATACAATTCGCTAATTGTATTTAGTCCTGGTAGCTAATGAAAAAGAACTCATTTTTATTACTATTACTTTCTCTGTTAATGCTTGTATCATGTAATAGCAAAAAAATCAAACATGATGAGCAATATGGTGTTCGTTATACTATTGAAGAAACACATAACACCTCAGCGATAACGATCAATCTAGATACTGATAATACTAAATATGTGACCGCTATCCATGGTTATATCTATTACACAGAAGGCAAAAACATTGAACTTAATAAGCCCGAACAAAACACTTATGAAAAACTAATGAGTGACCTTGATGAAAAATACTATTACATTAGTAAAACAGCTGATAATGTAGAGCTTGAATATTTCAACATTGAGTTTCACGATCCTGACTTTAGTAAAAAGGATTATCAAAGTTTACTTGAATATCTTGGTTTATGGGATGCTTTAAGTGATGATCGTTTAACTTATCAAACAGAGCTTAAAGATAACCCAAATTTTAGGTATAATTATTTAATCACTGAGGGTGATTATCTTAACAATATCTCCTATACGGGAGCATCTACTTATGATGTAAAGTAAAATTATTACTTATTTCAAACAAAAAGAGTTGGCATAACATAATATACCAACTCTTTATTATTTATCCTCTTTATCTTATTTCGCTCCCATTAGCTAATTTTGTAATGTTAATGACTTCAAGTCCATTACTATCTTCACCAGCTAAGATCATGCCTTGTGATTCAACACCACGAATCATCGCTGGTTTTAAATTGGTAACGACTACCACCTTTTTACCCACAAAATCCTCTGGCGAGATAAAGGCAGCTATGCCACTTACGATCTGGCGAGTTTCATTACCGATATCAATTTGCGACACTAGTAGCTTATCCGCTTTTGGATGTTTCTCTGATTTGATGACCGTTCCCACTTTTAGTTGAATTTTGCCAAAGTCAGTGATATCGATTACTGGTTTTTCATCTTTCTTTTCTACTGGTGGTTTCTGATCTTCTTCGATCTTCTTTAATACTTCTTTCTCATCTAATCGAGCAAATAAGATCGTCGGCTTGTCAGTAACCTTAATATTTGATTCTAATTGACCAAAACTACTTAATGAATCATATGAACACTGCTTAGTATTAAGTTGTTCTAAAATCTTATTTGATGTTTCAGGTAGATATGGTTCAAGTAAAATAGCGGCAAACCGGATCGATTCAAGTAAATTATACAAAACTGTCTTAAGTCTTGGTAATTGAGCTACATCTTTAGATAATACCCAAGGCAATGTTTCATCGATGTATTTATTACTACGTTTCAGTAGTGTGAATATTTCATCTAATGAATCCTGTACCCGCAAGTCATTCATTTTCTTTTCTACCTTTAATGGTGTGGACAAAGCTAATGCGATGAGCTCTTTATCAATTTCTTTATTAATCTTGGTGTTTTCAACTTCACCATTAAAATACTTATTAGACATAGCTATCGTACGATTAACTAAGTTACCTAACACATTTGCTAGATCGGCGTTTATACGTTCGATCATCAATTCATAGGTAACTGTTCCATCTTGACTAAAAGGCATTTCATGTAACATGATATAACGCACTGCATCAGTTCCAAAATACTTTCTTAGATCATCTGCATAAATGACATTGCCCTTTGATTTGCTCATCTTTCCTTCACCAACCAACAACCAAGGGTGTCCAAACACTTGTTTAGGCAATTCTATATCCAAAGCCATCAACATGATTGGCCAATAGATCGTATGGAAACGCAAGATATCCTTACCAATCAAATGAATATCAGCTGGCCAATACTTCTTAAATAATTGACCATGTTTACCATCAAGATCAAAACCCAAACCAGTAATATAGTTTGTTAGAGCATCTATCCATACATAAACAACATGTTTTGGATCAAAATCAACTGGTATTCCCCACTTAAAAGAGGTTCTTGAAACACAAAGATCTTGTAGTCCTGGCTTGATGAAATTATTAACCATTTCATTTTTACGTGATTCAGGTTGAATGAAATGTGGATTGTCTTGAATATGTTTCATCAAACGATCAGCATACTTACTCATCTTAAAGAAGTAAGCTTCTTCTTTTGCTTGCTCAACAGGGCGACCACAATCAGGACAATTACCATTCACAAGTTGTGATTCTGTAAAAAAAGATTCACAATCTTTACAGTATAAACCTTGATATTCTGACTTATAGATATCACCCTTTTCATATAATCTTTTGAATATCTTTTGAACCTGTAACTCATGATATTTATCGGTCGTTCTCATGAACTTATCATACGCCACATTCATACCGTCAAACTGTTCTTTAATGATCTTTGCGATATCATCAACATAGCTTTGGGGATCTACCCCAGCTTTTCTTGCTTTATCTTCAATCTTTTGTCCATGTTCATCAGTGCCCGTCTGAAAAAAGACATCATATCCAACCATTCGCTTATAACGAGCTATGCTATCTGCCAAAACGATCTCATAGACATTACCAATATGTGGTTTTCCAGAAGTATAGGCAATTGCTGTCGTAATATAATATTTACCTTTGTTTTCCATATGTTTTTCTCCTAAAAAAGAGCATCCAAAGGACGCTCTTGCGTGTTACCACCTTAATTTCATAGCCAAATGAGGCTATGCTCTAACCTTATAACGCAGGTATACGTATCATCCTACATATCGAATGATCGGTATTACAGACCATGTTCATGATCAGTGTTGATAAGTTTTCACCCAACACTTACTCTCTAAATAACACTTAATCACTACTCTTCTGTGCACAACCTTTATTACATTATAGTAAGCAATCTAACTATTGTAAAGATTTTATGATAATCTTTTAAACCACTTAAAGGTAATTGGCCACAAAAGTCCACCACTTACCGCCAAAACGAAGTATCTGATCATATCTGCTATATAATGCCCATTAGTTATCACGTATAGGGGTTGTTTTAAGACAATCCGCAATGTAAGCATTAAACTTAAGCCAATAATACATTTTACTAACTGTGCCCACCATACAGCTTCAGTAGGATATTTTAAATACTTAGTATCAACATGATAGATCACCGGAATTGCCAATGCTAACCCAAACACAGTATAGGCATTCTTTAAGGCATCAAGCTCTATCTCACTCATTACAGCGTTTTGTAATTTTACTTCCATATATATAACATATAACAAAGCAATGATAGTTCCAATTATCATTGAATGATATACTTTATCGTATTTAAAAAATATAGGATGAATTAGTACGACTAAGACAAACCCGATCAAGATCGATACACCAACATCATAAACAGTATGAACACCAAGATACATTCTCGAAAAGGATACTGCCAATATCATAAACAACGATAACATTCTTATCAATCTATGATCAGTTAATCTAATTATGCCACCAAAAAATCCAACAGCCGTTTGCGTATGGCCGCTAGGAAAAGAGTAACCCGTCGCACCAGCTTTTGCTTGCTCAACAACTGTAAACTCAGGATCAATGATCCAAGGTCTTGCGACTGCAAATAGATTCTTTAAGAATTGATTGGTGGTAGTCCCAACACTTGCCACAAACAAAAGATAATATCCCCATTTCTTATCAATAGTCCATAACACTACAAGAGACCCCACTAATAAAAACACCTCTGAACCAAGATGAGTGATCAGTGAGACTA
>JAQUCI010000014.1 GCA_028686295.1 Erysipelotrichaceae bacterium
GACCTTCCATGATCGCTCTAACATCTGCGAAATCCAAATTGATCAATGCTGGAACAGCTATAAGATCAGTGATAGTTTGTACCCCCTGTCTTAATACATTATCGGCCTCTTTAAATGCGTCTACAAATGGAATACGTCCAATAACCTCCAATAATTGATTATTTGAAACGATTATCAACGAATCCACATACTCTTTTAAGTTATCAAGACCACTTAATGCTTGAATCGTTCGCTTTTTCCCCTCAAATGAAAACGGTTTAGTAACGATTCCTACGGTCAGTGCTCCAAGATCCTTTGCGATCTTCGCAAACAATGGTGCAGCACCAGTACCTGTTCCTCCACCAAGCCCCGCTGTAATAAAGATCATATCAGCTCCTTGCATGGCTTCTCTTATATCGTTTTCACTCTCAAGCGCTGCTTGATAACCAATTTCAGGATTAGCACCCGCTCCAAGACCCTTGGTCGTTTCCTTACCTAAGACCAATTTATTTTTAACAGGCGAAACATTCAAGACTTGCAAGTCAGTATTCGCTACAAAAAACTCAACACCTTGAACTCCTTCTTCGACCATCCTATTGATCGCATTACAACCAGCACCGCCTACACCAAATACTTTTATTCGTGCTACTTGCTCATATTGTAGATCTGTCATATAATTCCTCCATCGACCATTACTTAAATAATCTTTTAAAACGATTAGTCAAAGTATCATCTTTTATTTCTTTTTCTTCATTTCTATTAATCGTAACTGCCTTGATGAATTCATCACTATCGATGCTATAAAGCGAATTATTACGGAACACCTCTTGGTCACGATAACAATAGAAAGACCCAGCACAACTAGCCAATGAACTATCCCTTATGCCTAAAGTTTCAGGAATATAGACATTGAATCGTTGCTTCAATCTCTCAGATAATAGTTCATCTATCTCAGAGATGTTAGCACCTTCCCCATATATTACACCCATCAACATTTCGGTTTCTAATATATCTTTACTTGTAAGACTTATATCTTCAATCCAATCATTGATCAATGGTTCGATCATGTCTCTGATATCTTTTTCACTTAATGTATATGTCTTATCATCATAGGTATAGAGATAAACTGGATCATCGCTTACCTTACTTTGCATTCGCGTGTTATTTAATACCAATCGCAAAGCAACATCAACCACTACATTAGTATCATTCACCACTTTTTCTATAAGACGTCCATATCCTTTAGGCAAGATCATACTGCTTTCAATTCGACCATTCGCTAAAAGCGTTAAGACCGTTGTATCTTTATGTAGTCCGATCATCAAAACATAATTACCGATCGCTCTTTCAAGCAATGCTGCTTCACTACAAAAAGCATATATATCATTATAAATATCAATGATCGTTAGATTAGCCGCTTCTACACACTTAACATAATCCCACACCATTTGTTTATTGGCACATAACAAATCAACATCAACCACAAATGAGTCAGCTTTTTCATTCACTGGTAACTTTCTTGTCGTGAATCCATTAACAATATATCTAATACCACCATAATTGACCAACTCTAACTCGTCATCAGTAAATGAAGTAATGGCATTTTTTAATGCTTTTTGAATATCACTAATCTTGATCATATGATCATCTACGCGCATTGTTACGCGCTTAGCTACACGCTTAAAATCAAGAGAAGGAATCAATAAGATCACGCTTGTGATTGGCGCTCCTATTTTTTTTGATGCATTACTAATTGCCGTCTTAATCCTTAATATAACATCATTTTCATCAATGATCTTTAATCTATCAACCCCAGTGGTCGCAATCCGTTCAACCTTTAAAACATTGAACTTCAGATTGTGAAATTCACTTACGATCAAACGAATTTCATGATCGGCGATCTCAAGAGCAGCAAATATCTGTTTATTACTCACAAAAGCCCCTTTCATTTATGATCTTATCGTAAATATCATAACATAATATTCTCATATACAAAAGTTATTACCGGCACACAGATCAAACATTATCAACAGTCAGATCACACATTGATCTGATGGCGGTAGCATCCACAATATGGGTAATTTGGACAAGTATCATCACAAGAGTTAAAGCCTAATAAACGCAATTCCGGCGGTATAAAGACATCAATCTCTTCATTATCATAGCCAACTAAAAAACTTCGTTCATTTATGATGATCGGTCTTTTTAAGACCGATGGGTTTTGTTGTATGAAACGAATGAGATCTTTAGTAGTCATCTCGTCAACATTTATCTTTCCTTCTTGGATAATCTTAGACCTTTTGCTTATGATATCATCAGTACCATTTTCACTTCTAACTAATAAACGTTTTATTTCTTCTTCTTTTAAGATAGTTGAAAAAATGTTCTTCTCCACAAAGGGTAGATCATGATCTTTTAACCAGCGCTTGACCTTACGGCAAGATGCGCAACCAGGTGATGTATAAACAACGATCATATTATTCACCTCTTTGTTATTATAATATAAAATCATCCTTAACAATAGTGCCAATTTTGATAATAAATGATTTAAAGTAATTTATGATCATTCATTGTCAATATATTCCAGTTGACTTGCCTATACTTGTTTAATACAATTGTAATAAATTAATTCGGGAGAAAAACAATGGAAAACAAGATCATTTCTGAACAAGAAGTCAAGTTCGGATTACCAACTGCCATAGCGATGATCGTCGGAATAGTCATCGGGTCTGGTATTTTCTTTAAAGCTGATTCACTTTATGTTATCACCAATGGCAACATCCTTCTAGGTTGTATGTTTTGGCTTCTTGGAGCACTTGGTATTATCTTTGGTGGCTTAACGATTGCTGAATGGGCTAAACGTCTTGATACTGTTGGTGGTTTAATATCCTACAGCGAAATGGCGTTTGGCAAGACATTTGGATTTTTGGCTGGATGGTTTCAAACGATCATCTATCTACCAGCATTATGTGCGATCATTGCCTTTGTATGTGGTTTATACATAACACAATTGTTTGGTTTAAATGACATCAAATGGATTTGGATATTCACGATTTTTTCAGTCATTTTTATCTTTAGTTTGAATGTTTTTGCCACAAAACTCGCAGCATTATTTCAAACTACGACCGTAATCATTAAGTTGATCCCTTTGATCATTTTTGCGATCGTTGGTATTATCTTTGGTAACCCATCAACCGTTTTTATTGAAGGAGTAAGTTTACCACTGTTATTTGCTACAAGTAGTGGTATCGTAGCAGTAGCCTTTTCTTATGATGGTTGGCTGGTAGCTCCAAGTATAACTCACGAAATAAAAAACGCTAAACGCAACTTGTCATTAGCGCTTACTTTAGCACCCTTATTTATCATGGTAATCTATATCGCATATTATGTTGGTGTTAGCATCGTTGTTGGTCCTGAATTTATTCAAAGTGTAATCGATGGTACAAGTACGATGCCCACAGTTTATAAGGCAGCTCAAATATTATTTGGATCAAATGGGGCTAAATTGATCTTAATTGCTGTTGTCTTATCAATATTTGGTGTACTAAATGGACTTGTATTAGGTTATACGCGTATGCCTTATGCTCTTGCCTTACGCAAAGAATTACCATTTAGTGAAACGATAGCTAAAGTTGATAAACGCTTTGATATGCCATTATATTCAAGTATGATCACGATCATCATAACGCTGATCTGGTTAGTCATCCATTATCTCTCAACTGTTATTTTAAGTCTAAGCACTTTAGATATATCATCTTTACCAATAATCATGACTTATTTCTTTTATATCTTATTATATGTCGGTATCATCAAGCTGTTTATATCGAAACAGATTAAGAATATTTTAACTGGACTAGTATTTCCTCTGTTAGCGATCACCGGAGCATTGATAGTAATCTATGGTGGCTTTACTATGCCTAACTTTGAAATATACTTATTAGTATCATTTATATCAGTTGGAGCAGGCCTATTGATTATTCCTAAAAAAAGTGTTTAAATTAATTAAAGACTTTGAGGAAAGATAGTAACTATATGAGCAAGTGCTAGAAAGATCATGGTTGATGGAAATGATCCTTGCTAATAAAGATGAATTGGACTTTCTAAGTTGCGATCATCATCGCCGGCCTAGCCGTTATCAAACAAGCGACTCATTATGAGTAAGTTGGGTGGTACCACGTTAAAACAAGCGTCCCTTCAGGACGCTTTTATATTGGAGGATAGATCATGAAAAGAATGTTGAGTGGAATAAAACCAAGTGGGCAATTAACCTTAGGAAACTATATTGGTGCATTGCGTAATTTTGTCAATTACCAAGATGAATATGAAATGTTTGTATTTATCGCCAACCTACACTGTATTACTGTATATCAAGATCCACAAGAATTAAGAACTAATTTGCGCGATGCTGCTACACTCTATTTAGCTTGCGGTCTTGATCCTAAAAAAGCAACGATCTTTTTACAATCAGATATCAAAGAACATGCACAATTAGGATTTATCTTAGCTTGTAATAGTTATCAAGGCGAACTAAATCGAATGACTCAATATAAAGAGAAAATCGCAAAAAAAGAGAAGAGCATAACTGTTGGTCTTTATACCTATCCCGTTTTGATGGCATCAGATATCATTATCTATGATTGTGATTTTGTACCTGTTGGTGAAGACCAAAAACAACATGTTGAATTAGCTCGTGATATAGCTGAACGTTTTAATAATAATTATGGTCAAACCTTTAATATTCCACAACCTTTGATTCCACAGGTTGGTGCCAGGATAATGGATCTTGTCGATCCGACAAAGAAAATGAGCAAAAGTGATGATAATGCTAAAGGCTGTATCTACTTACTAGACGATCTTAAAATAGCACGAAAGAAGATTATGTCAGCTGTTACTGATAATGAAGCAAATGTTCATTACGATAAGACCAAACAACCTGGTATTAGCAATTTATTAACGATCATGTCGAGTTTAACTACCGAACCAATCGCAAGTATAGAAGCTCGTTATCAAGGGATTGGTTATGGAACCTTTAAAAAAGAAGTGGCAGATGTTGTTTGTGTTACCTTAGCAAGTATTCAGGATAGATATCATCAAATAAAGGCTAGTGATATTCTTGACCAAGTACTAGCTGATGGTGCAAAAAAAGTTAGTGCTATTGCAAGTAAAAAACTACATGAAGTCCAAGTCAAGATTGGAATCGAGATAAAATAACAGCACTATCGTGCTGTTATTCATAGGGTTTTTGTGTGAAATTACCAATTATCCTTTGGGAATGTGATGTATTGATAAATACAGCTGGATCTTGTTGTTTGATGATATCAATTATCTCATTAACTTCAAAAGCATTTAAGACCATGTACAACATACACTTAGGTTTATGAGAATATGCTCCCTCACCCCATAACTTAGTCAAAGAATGCTGTGATCTTTCGAAGATAGCAGCACAAATTTGATCTGGCTTTTCAGTAATTATCGTTAACGTGATCAATTTGTATCGCTGATGATTGGTATTTACCAACTGTGTTGCTACAAATTGAAAGATTATCGAATATAAAGCCTTTTCCCAACCAAACAAAGCACCTGCGATCGATAATATGATCGCATTAGCAATGAATATATAATTCCACATTGCTTTTTGATAACGATTGGCCATATAAATAGCAATAAAATCAGTACCTCCACCACAAGCATTAGCTTTTAATGCTAATAAAGTGGAAGCTCCAACAAACAGTCCTCCAAATACAGCGATCAACAAGATATCATCGACAAGATGAAAGTTTGGTAATACTTCTGTCAACAAACTAGTTAATAAATAATTGACGATCGAGAAAATCGTAAATCGTTTACCAATATATTTATAAACTAAGATCGTAGGACCGATATTAAACAAAACATAAATAAGACCAAAACTTAATCTTATATTTAGATATTTATCAAATATTCTAACGATAAGTAACGAAAGACCACTAAATCCACCAGGAAATAAACCTTGAACATTAACAAAACTAGTTATTGCTATCGCATATAATAAACTGGCAATAAAAACCATAGCTAAGGATTTAAGATCTTTGCGCAACTGTAATGACATAACTTTACTTCTCTTTCTTTCAAATAACAATTATACATAAGTAAAAAACTATTGCAATCACATTTGATCATTAATCATTTTTTGTAGAATAAACGAACGATCTAACTGTTTCTTTAATGATCGTACACTTACATCAATGATCATTTGATGCTGCTCATAAAAAATGATATTACTTAAATGATCATTAATACGATCGATCTTAATTATCATCGTTGCATTTAACCATAATTGATCTTGACCACGATTAACCTTAACCATAAACAAACAAATGTATTTGTTAATATATAATGGGTTCTTTTTAATATTACCAAGAAAATAATGTGAAGAAGTTAAACATCCTTTAATACTCCTACCATGAATCATACAAAGATATTCGATATGTTCGATAGTCTTAATAGGTAAATCTAATTGATCATCTAGATATCTTATATAACATAAATCATCACTTATTTTATCGAACAGAAATAGTATTTTTTTCATCATATCACTATCATAGATACGATGATTAATCATTTATTCCTAAAAAAAGATGTGCAATGCACATCTTATCCTTCACAACATCCACCTTCACAATCACCGTCACAGCAACCTGAACTACAAGCTGCCTGTTCATAAGCTAAGGTGTCGATAACAAGACACTCGATCTCAATCAAAGCTTGTTTTGGCAAAGCGGCCACCTGTACAGCAGATCTTGCTGGATATGGATCACTAAAATATGAACCATATACTTCATTCATAGCTTGGAAATTAGCAAGATCAGATAAAAAAACAGTAGTCTTTAAAATGTGACGCATTTCAAGCCCCATCTCCGCTAACAATGATTTAATATTTTCCAATACTTGAGTTGTTTGCTTAACAATATCATTATCAACCAATTCATTTGTTAGTGGATCAATTGGTAATTGTCCTGATAAATAAACAAAATCACCTAATTTAACAGCTGGTGAATAAGGACCGATTGCTTTTGGCCCATTAGTTGGTGTAAAAGCTTTAGTAAACATTTTTCCTCCTTTGAGTCTATCTTTCTTTATAATAGTCAATTTCTTCTTTGATCAAAGCACGCTCGCGGATCTTAAAATAATCCTTGGCTAATATACCAACGATAGCCAAAATAATTACTATTAAACTAGCGATAGATAACAGATCGCTGAAATTCTCTATCATAAGAAACACCTCATTGCCATTATACTCATATCGATCATACAATACAATCAATTGTCTTTCTTAATCGATAAAATACCATCAATATTTATCCGTCATATTTACTTTTTCAGACTTGCTTTTTAACTATTTACATGATATTCTTAATGAGCAAATCTTTTAGAGAAAGGAGGTTTACGTCATGGCAAGAGTATGTGCAGTAACTGGCAAAAAAGCAATGTCAGGAAATAGACGTTCTCATTCATTAAGAGCAACTCGTCGTAAATGGAATGTAAATCTACAAAAAGTTAAAATAGTGGTTGACGGCAAACCCCAGACGGTTAAAATGTCTGCTCGGGCTTTGCGCGCATTAAAAGTTCAACAACAAGGATAAAGAACGAAAGTTCTTTTTTTCTATCTCAAATTTGCGATATTAGTGAGTATATCACCATTAAAAATATAACTTCCGGCTACTAAAACATCAGCTTTAGCCTCTTTAACGAGTAATGCCGTTTTTTGATTGATACCACCATCAACTTCGATCAAGAAATCAAGTTTCATTTTCTCTCTTAGATCAACTAATCGTTTAATCTTATTTAAGGCCTCAGGCATAAAAGACTGTCCACCAAAACCTGGTTCAACCGACATGATCAAAACTAAATCTAAGTCCCTTAATAATGATCTTAATACCGATATGTCAGTATCTGGTTTAATCGATATCCCTGCTTTAATCTTCTTATTTTTAATCTTTTTGATCATCTTTAAACGATCATCATCATCTGTAAATGCCTCATAATGAAAAGTGATGATATCGGCTTGTTCAAACCATGCATAAACACTATCAGGATTATCAACCATGATATGAACATCCATTACTAAAGGACAGGCATTTTTTATATCACTTAATATCTTGGGACCAAAAGTTAAATTCGGTACAAAATGACCATCCATAACATCAAAATGAATCCAGTCTGCTTTGGCCTTGATCAAAAGATCAAGTTGTTCCTTTAAATTTATAAAATCTGCAGATAATACTGAAGGGGCAATCTTAATCATATATATCCTTCCTTTTCTCTTCGATAAAACCTAAACATTGTTGGTAATGAAGATAACGTATCTTTGATACTTTTCCCTTTTCGACAGCTTCCTTAATGGCGCAACCAGGTTCTTTATCATGTAAACAATCACGAAAGCGGCATTGTCCACGATAAGGCGCAAAATCAATGACCGCATTAGCCAACTCATCCTTAGTAAGATTGGAAAAATCTAATTTACTAAATCCCGGTGTGTCAGCAACCCAACCATCCATCACTTGATGTAATTCTACATGACGTGTTGTATGCTTGCCTCTACCCAATGCTTGCGATATTTTTTGGGTAACGAGCATAAACTCAGGATTGATACGATTTAAAAAACTTGACTTTCCAACCCCACTTTGTCCAGCTAATACAGTTATCTTATCCTTTAAGACTTCGGCGATAACCTGTTGGTCATTCTCATCTTTTCCAGTAGTAATGACTTGATAGCCACCCATTTGATAATCTTCAATAATACTTAAAATGACACGCATATCTTTAACAAGATCCATCTTGCTAATCATTATGATTGGTTTAATATTAGCACAAGTGATCAAAAAAATGAGTTGATCTACCAATGTCATAGAAAAATCAGGCTCAACCGCAGACATTACGATAATTGCTTGATCAACATTAGCGATCGGTGGTCTAATCAATTGATTTCTACGTGGATAGATCTTTTCAATCCCATATTTGTCGTCATAAGTTTCAACATCAACTAAATCACCCGCTATCGGTGCTTTATCTAAACGAATCTTGCCCATCGCGATACAATCAACAATGCGTTTATCATCTAACAAAACCCGATATTGATTTGAGATCAACCTTATTATCTTACCTTGCACACGACCTCCTAATAATAATATAAAACAATGCTAGTATCTTCATATTGCGTATATAAGCCAGAAGAAGGAGTAACCTTTACGACTGTATTATACTCAATATTATCTTTCTCGTCTTCACTTAATTCGTCAGTTGACAAAGGATACAACATAACCATCGCTCCTTTTGAAGTCAACAAATTCTGAGCCTCAAAGACATTCATGCCCAATAGATTATCTGGTATCGTAAATGATAAATAACCTGAAACGATCAACTTGATCTCATATTGTCGATTTGGATCAATCTTATCACCCGGATTAAGTAATTCTTGACGGATTATCAATCCTGGTCTGACAAACTCATTAACCTCTTCTTCAACTTTAATAGTAATCCTTTTACCTACAAGTAACGCTCTTACTTCTTCCTCAGTCTTGTTTTTATAATCACCAACCACAAAATACTTACCATCACTTACCGTTATCGCAACCCCAGAACCTTTCTCAACGATCGTATCCTTTGCAGGTGATGATGAAATTATCAATCCTTCATCTATATCATCGGTTATTTGATAGATCGTCTTAGTAATCGTGAGATTTAAGGCTGCTAGTTCTTGAGTTGCTTGTTCAACACTCATACCAGTAACATCAATCATGACAATACCATTATCGCGCTCACCCCATGGCGTAAGCAATACTATCAACAACATTGAGATCGCAGCGATTATGATCAACGATACACCAAATGTCGTTGATAAAATATTTTTATCTTTATTTTCCTTAGTATCTTTGTTAATACGAGCTATAGCTATCGTTTTACCAGCATCATCATTATCATCTATCTGCCATTTTGTTTCACTTACTCTTTTTTCATCAAAAACAGTTGTTAGATCATTTAACATATCAGTAGCGCTACGATAGCGTTGATATTTATTTTTAGCAGTTGCTTTCAGAACGATATTCGCCACCGATTGATAAATCTGTTTATTGATACTGGTTAAATCCGGAACATCCTCTCTCATATGGAGCATAGCTACTTGAACTGCTGACTCCGCACGAAATGGTACTTCACCAACCAATAATTCATACATTACGATACCTAATGCATAGATATCACTTTGCGCTGAAGCAAGCTCTCCTCGAGCTAATTCAGGTGCAAGATAATGAACACTTCCCATGACGAAATCTGTTTGCGTAAGCTGTATAGCATCCTGTGCTAAGGCAATACCAAAATCTGTTATCTTAACTGTATTATCATCTGTGATCAATACATTCTGTGGTTTAATGTCACGATGGACGATATTAGCTTCATGAGCAACAGCTGTAGCTTCTATAAGCTGTTTCATGATCGCGACCACTTCTTTTTGATCAAGTGCCCCACGTTGAGCGATCAATTGCTTGAGCGTTTTTCCTCTTACATACTCCATCACGATAAATTGTTTATTATTATCAGATCCAACATCATATATCTCAACGATATTAGGGTGATTGATCGCACTTGCCGCATTAGCTTCTCTTTGAAAACGTAATAAAGCTACCGGATCATTAGCCAGGTCTCCTCTTAAGATCTTAATAGCAACCTCTCTATTTAAGATCGTATCCATTGCCAAATAAACATCAGCCATACCACCTTGACCAAGACTTCTCACTATTATGTATCTTTCAGCGATCATTTCATTCATAAGTCTGATCTCCGATCAAGATGATTGTTGTATTATCGAATCCACCTTTTTTGTTGGCGTTTTTAATGAGATTATCAGTAATTTTCTTTAAACTTTTATCTTTAGCGATGATCTTTTTGATTTCATCATCCATCATATAACCATGTAATCCATCAGATGCTAAAAGAATCAATCCATAATCTAGATCAATTTTAAAAATATCGATCTTGATATCATTAGGTATCCCAATCGCATTAGTTAAGATATGCCGATGTGGATGATCAAAAGCTTGCTCATTAGTGATCAACTTTTGATCAATTAAACTTTGAATCAAAGTGTGATCTTTAGTCAACTGTTTTAATTCATCATCTTTAAACCCATAAGCACGACTATCACCAACATTAATGATATAAATATTCTCATTACTCAATAAAGCAGCTACAAGAGTAGTACTCATTCCCCGATAATCATCACTTGTACCAGCTAAATGTAATACATGATCATTTACCTCATATATTGTTGTTTTTATCCAATTTCGCATTTGCTTATCTGAAAGATCGATATCAAGCTGTAAAAATCGTTCGGCAAAAACAGTACAAGCGTCTTTACTAGCAACATCCCCTGCTAAGCCTCCACCTACCCCATCACAAACAACAGCAAGCATATACCCTAAGGAGTTAATCACTACTTGGTAATAGTCTTGATTAGTCTTTCTGATCAGACCAATATCACTTCTTCCATAATACTTCATTAGCGATTCCTTTCATGTTTAGCTCTTAATTGACCACAAGCAGCATCAATATCTGAGCCATGTTCTTGGCGTAATGTACACTTAACATGAGCTTTCATTAACCCATCATAAAATATCATTGCACTATGGTAATCAACTTTCTTAAATCCATGTTCATCAACTTGATTATATGGAATGATATTAACATAAGCATTAAGACCTTTGATTAGTTGCGCTAATTGTTTGATATGTTCAGACTTATCATTTATACCCTTTAATAAGATATATTCAAAGGTAATACGACGATTATTCTTACTAGCATAGTACTTAATCGCTTTCATCAATTCATTTAATGGATAAGCCTTATTGATCGGCATTAATGAACTTCTTAGTTCATCATTTGGTGCGTGCAATGATATCGCAAGATTATACTGCACCTCTTCATCCGCAAAACGATAGATAAAAGGGACGATCCCACAGGTCGATACTGTAATATGGCGAGCACCAATAGCCAAACCTAGATCATGATTGATAATCCGCATAAAAGCCATGACATTATCATAATTATCAAATGGTTCACCGCTACCCATGATCACCACATGACTTACTCTTTCATCTTCTTTGTCTAATTCTTTTTGGACAAATAATACTTGTTGAACCATTTCAGCTGCACTTAAGTCACGTTGCTTTTTTAAAAGCCCACTAGCACAAAAACTACAGCCCATATTACAACCAACTTGGCTACTAACACAAATTGTTTTACCATAATCATAAGTCATCAAGACACATTCATTTAAGGATCCATCTTCAAACGCTAAAAGATACTTGATCGTTTTATCTTTTGAAACTTGTTTTTGCACTAAAGTAAGATTCTTCATTGAAAATGAAGATTTTAAAAATTCTCTTTTGTCTTTAGCGATGTCAGTCATTTCATCAAAATCGTTAACACGATGTCGATAAAGCCATTGGTATATTTGTTTAGCTTGATAAGACTTATAACCAACCATTTCTGTCCACTCAACTAAATCGTTAAACGTTAGATCATATATACTTCTCATAATTCACCTTCACTATATTATATTAACCTATCCTTTGTAATTTTGCCATATAGAAGCCATCGGTATCATACTCCATTGGTAAGATCATTTTTTCATCGATCAGGATAAAATCACTATTTAATGATAAAAATGATTCAATTTGTTTTTCGTTCTCTTTTTTGTTTATCGTACAAGTTGAATAAACGATCCTCCCCTTTGTCTTGACCATTTGGCTTGCTTTGTCTAACAATCTTTTTTGTAATTCAACTAGTTCATCGATATCTTCTGGTCTTATCCTTAGTTTTATTTCTGGTTTATGACTCAAAACTCCCAAACCACTACATGGAGCATCTAATAAAACCAGATCATAGGATGCTGGTCTTAAATGATCTGTTACTTCTAAAGCATCGAGAACATGGGTATGAACACTTTTAAGATTAAGATTTTCACAAGTAGTTATAATTAGATCAACACGATGTTTATAAATATCAATAGCATCAATATGCCCTTGATCATTGGTAATCATCGCCATATGTGCCGCTTTTGTTCCAGGTGCGCTACACATATCTAAGATCCTATCACCTTTTTTAGGATCAGCGAATATGCTTACATACTGACTAGCTTCATCTTGAACACTAACTAGATGTTTTTTAAAATAATGGGTATTGAAGATATTACCATCATAATAAACAGCACTCTCAGCTAGTTTTCCACGATGAAACCTTTCATCATCAAAGATCGACTGCTTGTTGATCATCCTAGTATTTATTCGCAAAGCTGTAGCTTTGCGTTTATTATCATACTCACATATCGCAAAAGCTGTTGCTTGATCATAATGCGAACTCCACATTTTGATTAGCCATAAAGGGTGACTTGTCTTGATAGCCATACTTTGTTCTGGATCATCAAGTTCTACCACAATTTCTCTTTCTTTGATAAACTGACGTAATACCGCATTACAAAGTCCTTTATAACTACCTTTATTAAATGTCTTTGCGATCATTATAGCTTCATCTAAAACGGCATAATCAGGTATCTTATCAAGGAACAACAATTGATAGATACTCATATTTAGTAAACATCTTACTTCTTTTTTGGGCATCTTCTTAACAAAACGCTGCCATTGATAAGTAAGATAATCATAATTTTGGATTGTTCCATAAACAATTTCACTTAGTAATGCTTGATCTTTTTCATTAAGATCATCTATCTTTCTTAATGCTAAGTTGCTATATTGACCCTTGATCAGCACTTGGCACAACACATCAAAAGCATGCTTACGAACATTCATTAGTCTAACCTACTTGGATCAACATCGATCAAAACATCGATATTATGATTAATATCTATAAAATGATCTATATAGTTTTTGACACTTACTATCATTGATCCTAAATCCTTTCCTTTGATCACCAAACGTAATCTTTGTCTTTTAAATATCTTATATAATGGTGAGGGACCTAATACTTTAAGCGACCGGTCCACTTTAATTTGATCAGCAAGATCATAAACGGCCTTATTTAAGATATCTAGATTATTTGCACTAAAAATAATACTGATCAAAAAAGTATATGGTGGATATCCACCAGCATGGCGATATTGCATCTCATGAGCATAAAAACGTTTATAATCATGATTACTAGCTGCTTTGATCGCATAATGATTTGGATCAAAAGCTTGGATCATGACCTCACCAACATCAATTCCTCTACCACTTCTACCACTAGCTTGAACGATTAGATCGAATGTTGTCTCAACAGCGCGAAAATCATCACGAGCCAATGTTGCATCCGCACTTAATACTCCAACTAATGTCACCAATGGATAATCAAGTCCCTTAGCGATCATTTGGGTACCAACTAATATATCAGCTTTATGAGCTCCAAAGTCATCAAGTATTCGTTTATGAGCGTGCTTATATGAAGTAGTATCAGCATCCATGCGCAGTACCCTAACCCCTTTATATGTCCGATACAACTCTTCCTCAAGTTTTTGAGTGCCATAACCCATACTCAACCATTGACGCCCACCACAAATAGGACAGACATGATCTGCTCTGATCATCTTACCACAGGTATGACAAACTAAATGATCAATATCCTTGTGATAGTTCATGGCTACATCACAATCAGGACAAGTCATTACATGATCACAATCAAGACACTGTTGGATAGGCGTATAACCACGACGATTCAGTAACAAGATAACTTGTTGTTGTAACGCTAAGCGATCTTTGATAGCTGATTGTATTGGTGGCGTCAATATTGTTTTGATCCCTTGCTTTAAATAAGGTCTAATATCGATAACATGACATTTTGGCAAAGCCTGATCATTAATACGCTTAGGTAGTTCAACCAACTGATAGACCCCCTTCAATGCTCTAGCATAAGATTCAAGCGAAGGTGTTGCACTACCAAGAACCACTTTACAACGATGATATTGAGCCCGTTTAATAACAACATCTCGACAATGATAACATGGTTTTCGATCTTGTTTATAACTATGATCATGTTCTTCATCCATCACGATCAATCCTAATCTTTTAAATGGCATAAACGCTGCACTGCGAGTTCCTACTACCACAGCAACATTCTGTTCCTCAACTCTTTTAAACTGTTCATACTTTTCTTGATCATTTAAAGCAGAATGATAGATCGCAACCTGATCCCCAAAACGACTAGAAACTCGCTCAACCATTTGAGGTGTTAGAGCGATCTCAGGTACTAAAATCAATACCTGTTTACCTAAGTCAATCGCATCTTGAGCTAAATGAAGGTAGATTTCAGTTTTACCACTACCAGTCGCACCATGTAAAAGGATAATATCCTTTTCGCTATCATTGATCTGATCATAAGCATTTTTTTGATCAGCGGTCAAAACCTGATGTTCACTTAGTTCATCATTCAGCCTTGGCTTATAACGAGCTTCAATTTGATAGATACTAATACACTCCTTATCTAACAAAGCCTTGACTACACCATAACCATGCTCTTTTCTCAGCTTAGCCAGTAACACATCTTTTGTTTTTAATGATGTTAAAGCAGCTTTTTGTTTGATTGTCATATTCACATTATCATGAATATAATGAGCATATTCTTCATATTTTATCTTCTTACTAGATGACCTTATGTTCAATTTAGCAGGTAGCATAGTTTGATAACAGGCGATATGAGGACTAATCGTGTGATGAGCCATCCACTTCCCTAAATCATACAGTTCATCAGTGATCAAAGTTTTCTCATCAATTACTTCAACTATCGGTTTCAAACAAAACCCATTCACTTTTTCAAATTGATCAAGAGTTAAATGACTATCAACAACTTCATCTACAAAACCAATTAATGTTTGTTTGTTAAAACTTACTTTAACTCTAATTCCTTTACTTAATATAAAACCATCAGCAAGATAGCTGAATGTTTTATCAATCTTTAAGATTGGATGTTCAATCCAAATATTAGCGACTAACATAATTTACCTCATATCTATTATACTAAAAAACTCACCTTACGATGAGTTAATTGATGTGTCTTTTGATAATGATCGATATTAGATCACTTGCCAGTTGGGCATCCTCATTACAAACAACATATTTATAATGACTAATAAGATCCATTTCCTTTATTGCTTTTTGTAATCTTTCTTGAATGATCGCTTCTGGCTCGCTCTTTCTACTTCTAATACGATGCTCTAACTCTTCTAAACTTGGAGGAATGATAAAGATGCTTAAAGCCTGTGGACATTTCTCTACTACCTGTTGAGCGCCTTGAACTTCAATCTCTAATAAAACGTTTTTCCCTTCATTGCGCAATTTATCTACATATGCTCTCGGTGTGCCATAATAATTACCAACAAACTTAGCATATTCTAGTAATTCATTATTTGCGATCGCCTTTAAAAACTCTTCTTCACTAACAAAGAAATAATCAACACCATTTCTCTCATTAGCACGTGGTTTTCTAGTAGTCATTGATATTGAATAAGCAATATTCAACTCAGGATCATTCACAAATAAATCGCGAACAGTTCCCTTACCGACGCCACTTGGTCCACTTATGACAATCAATAATCCTTTCCCCATAACTTTGATCTCCTTTTAATTAATATAATAAGATAAACCCAACTTGTCAATTGTGATATAATTACTAAAATAAAGGAAAAAGATATGGCACTAGATGGAATCGTATTAAACAAGATTGCTATTCAATTACAAGCAATCATACCTATTAGGATCACTAAAATTAACAATATTTCTGATACTGAAGTTTTGTTTCAGTTAAAAAGTAATAACGAGAAGGATCAATTGATCATATCTTGTCATTCGCAATTTAATCGAATTAATCTTACCGCCAAAAAATATCCAATCCCAAAAGAACCTTCTAATTTTGTCATGTTACTTAGAAAACATCTAGAAAATGGCATGATCGTAAAGATAGAACAAAATGATCTTGATCGTTATCTAATATTTCACATCCATACCCACAATGAGATTGGTGATCCAATCACCAGACAATTATTTGTTGAATTGATGGGTAAATACGCTAACCTTATTTTAGTAGATAATGACCATAGGATCTTAGATGCTTTAAAAAGGATACCTCCCTTTGAGAATACACAAAGAACTATACAACCAGGTGCTAATTATACCTATCTGGAGCCACAAGATAAACAGGATCCCTTCCAAACAAAAACATATGATCTAAATCGATCATTTACCGAACAGTTTAGTGGCTTTTCACCTCTTTTAAGTAAAGAATTTGAATATCGGATGCATAATGGTCAATCCTTTTTATCTATCATGAAAGAAATCTCTTTATCAAATGATCTCTATGTAAGCAATTACCAAGGCAAATTATATTTTCATGTTATTCCATTAACTCAATTTGAAGTAGAACCTCGCTCATTTACGTTAATGGAAGGTTTAGACGAAATATACTTTTATCAAGAAGAGGTTGATCGTATCCGTCAACAAACTGGTGATCTATATAAGTTTGTCAGAAGAGAAATAAAGAAGAACCAACAGAAAATGATCAAACTAAACGATTCTCTATCGGAGGCCATAGATTGTGAAAAATGGCGTGTATATGGAGATTTAATCTTTGCTTATCAAGATCAAATAGAAAAAGGCATGAAAAGAATAACTTTACCAAGGTTTGATGATGAATCCCCTGTAATTATCGATCTTGATCCGAAACTTGATGCTAAACAAAATGCAAAAAAATGCTTTCAAAAATACTCTAAAGGGAAAAATGGTCAATTTCATATTCGTAAACAAATTGAGTTAACTCAAGATGAACTTGATTATTTTTCGACTATCCAAAAACAACTAAAGATCAGTGATTTCAAAGATGCTTTAGAGATAAGAGAAGAATTAAGTAACTATGGATATCTCAAGGCTAATAAGAAAGCTAAGACTAATAAAAAAGCGATCCTTAACTATATCGAGATCGCATATGACACTGATACGACCATCTATGTCGGTAAAAACAATCGTCAAAACGAGTATATAACCTTTAAGTTAGCTAATAAAAGTGATCACTGGTTTCATGTCAGTAATTACCATGGGGCTCATGTGTTAGTGAAGACCAATGATCTAAATGAAAAGATCATCCGTTTAGCCGCGATGTTAGCTGGCTATTTCAGTGAAGCCCGTCAATCAAGCAGTATCCCGGTATCTTATACATTGATCCGTGATCTAAAAAAGATTCCTAAAGCTAAGGTTGGTCAAGTATCAATGAGTACTTATAAGACCATCTATATTGACATTGATAAAGATGTCTTAAGAGATTATATAACCTTAAAGGAGCTATGATGAAATTAACGGTTCTTGTCGATAACAATACCTATATCGATCAATATTACCTAGCTGAGCCAGCTTTATCTTATCTTATACAAGATGATGATGATACTGTGTTATTTGATGTGGGCTATAGTGATGTCTTTATGATCAACGCTAAACGAATGAACATTGATCTTTACCAAGTAAACAAACTAGTCTTATCCCATGGGCATAATGACCATACAGGCGGCTTGATCTATTTTAAAGATCAAACACAACCAATTGAAGTTATTGCTCATCCTGATGTTGATGCTCATAAGAGTTATCAAACTCAAGATGTCGGTTCACCATTAAAACTTAAATATCTACCAACTAATTTTAAACTCAAGCTCACTGACTCGCCTATTAAGATCACCAACAACATCACCTTTTTAGGAGAAATACCTAGAGTATTTACCTTTGAAGGTCAACCTTTAGAAAATGATCAACTCAAAGATGATTCAGCCCTAATCTATCATACTCTTGACACCCTTTGGGTGATCACAGGTTGTTCGCATAGTGGTATTTGTAACATCTGTGAGTACGCTAAGAAGATCAGTGGTATTGATCATATTACTGGTATTATCGGTGGTTTCCATTTATTAGATAATCCTTATCAATTAAAAAAGACCACTGCTTATCTAAAAGCTAATCCGGTCGATATCATCTATCCTGCTCATTGTAGTGATCTTAAAGCGAAGATTGAATTGGCTAAAGTAAGTTCAATTCATGAAGTTGGATCAGGCTTGATCCTTACCATTTAGAAGTCTCATTGAGACTTTTTTTGATCTTCTATTTTGCTAGATTTAATACTCAACGAAAATATGTTTTCAACTAATAGCGATATAATAATGATCCATATCGTCCAGGCAAATATCCCTGTCATATCAAGCATATTACGATCAAAGGATAACTGTTTTCCTACACCTATCTGAACTTGCGTCAATATTTCAGCCATGACACTTACTTTAAAACCTAGTCCAAAGCCAACTTTTAAAGCGGATAATAAGTATGGATAGGTTTGTGGAAGATAAACTTTGATCAGTTTATGGTAAAGAGATTCAGGATAGACTTTCATTACATCCTGTAAATCCTTTGATAAGCTATTCATCGCCAACAAGACATTGGCGTAAAATGTTGGAAACAGGATAAAGAAACTAACGATGATAACACTACTTTCTGAACCAAGCCAGATCAAGATAATGATGATATACGAGATATTAGGAATAGATTTGATTATATCATTGATCACACTGAAGTAATCGGATACCTTGGGATATAAGCCACCAATAATGCCCATGATAAGGGAAACACTAACGGCTAATAGTAAACCTTTAACTACCCTAAAAAGGGTCGTAAAGATCGTATAATAAAAAGACGGATCACTTAAGTCATTAAACATTTGGGTAAAGACATGACTTGGTAAAGGGATCAATATTTCCCTATCAACCAAAAAGGCCATGCTTTGCCACAAGATGATCAAGATCAAGATAGTGATAAACCGTCTTTTTTTCATTTATACCTCTTACTTAACTAATAGTTCATCGATATTATCGATATTAAATAGTTTTAAAAACACTGTGATTT
>JAQUCI010000108.1 GCA_028686295.1 Erysipelotrichaceae bacterium
AAAATATCACATGTAATCAATAAATTTTTGGCGCATCTTAAATTTTACATCGATTATTATGATGAAACGACCTCAGTAATTAGTAACTATCTTATCAGCGCTTTAGCTTCATATCAAATGTGTACTGAATTAAATGTATTATATAAACAAGAGTTTACTGAGAATTATAGACGCGATGGGTTGTTATCGGCAGATATATGTGTTGTTTTTTATAAGTTTTTGAAAGCAAACGGTTATCGTAAATTTACAATTGATGAAGCGTTATCTTTTTATAATATATTCGCTAAATTTGTTATATATTTACAAAAAAGAAATGTGATCAATGTGATAGTCGTATCAAGATATGGAGATGTTTACAGTGAGATTTTGTGTGATCGTTTAAGAAATCTGGATTCAATATTCACAATTAGGTACTATGCATTTGAATTCACCCAATTAACAAATATTGATCAAGAAAAATTTGACTTTTTGATAACAGATCTTAAAAAAGAACAAATGCCAAGTCTTAATATCGAGACATTGTACTTGTTTGATCATCGAAAGAAGTCCGATCTATTAGCCTTGATTCGAAGATTGTGTACACCAAGAAGTCTACTTAATAGTGTTGATATTTTTAGTGATGCTATTATTTATGTTGACGGTGTAAATGATATTAAAGGATTATATGCGTATATTAAACAAAAAATCTTGAGTGAATGTGTTAATGTAGATGAGTTTATCATTGATGTTATTAAGAAGAACGAAATACTAAGCATTAATCGTAAAAATCAGTTTATGATAATGAAAACTTGTGACGATATCTTAAAAGAAGATATTTTTAAAATTCTTGTATTAGCAAAACCAATCATTTATAACAACGAACCACAATCGTATATCGTAATCTATAATATCAAAGATAATCGTGCTTATGAGCAAATGTTTATCAATAATCTAATATCAGAGTTGATTCATAAGGAAAAACTAGATTTTTTTGATGAAGATAAACGATTAATGTCGCTAGATATGATTCTAAGATAATATAAATATTTGTAAAGGCTTTCAGATGAAAGCCTTTTTTGATGTTAAGTTTTAAAATAATAAATGTTAATTTGATTATATAAAATGGGGAGGGAATAATATGAGAGTTGCTTCATCACGTGTGTGTTTAACTCCAGATGAGGATTTTTATCTTATAGGTTATGGAGATAGATATAATAGTCGTTTAGTGCCTGCGAAAGGTGTTCATGATGACATATTCGCGAATGTTATCTTAATTGAAAGTAATGGTAAAAAAGTGTTTATATTTAATGCTGATTTCATTGAATTTGAAGAAGAATTCTGTAATCAGATGAAAGATATCATGCATAATGAATTTGGTCTTGAAACAAATCTGATACTGTTTAGTGCTACACACAATCATCAGTCAGTGATGAGTTATCATAAGAACTGGAAAACAGGGAAATTCTCACAAAAATATTATGATAATCTGGTAAATGTGATCAAACAGACTTTCTATCGATGTGAAAAGAACCTTGTGGAATGTAATGCTTTTATGGGCAGGACGATCATTGAAGGATTTTATGGGAGTAGAGAACATTTTTATGAAAAGGCGGATAATGAAGTAATATTAGTAGAATTTAAGAATGATGAAAGAGTTATAGCTGGTATCTGTAATTATGCGACTCATTCTACAGTTATTTCACCAGAAAACGATCTTCTAACAGGAGATTTAGCAGGAGCTTTGTGTCGTAAGATATTTCTTGATCGTGGATATTATCCAGCGATGATAGTGGGTGCAGCAGGTGACTCTAGCAATCGTGCTTATCGAGAAAAAGCAGATTATCAGGAGTTGGAACGTATTAGTGAGGGAGTTGCAAAGCAGATTGCATTGATAAATGTTGATCAGCAAATAAATATTCAGTATGAAAAAGATGATCATATAAAATATCGAGTAAATTATCATCCTAAGGATGATTCAGAAATTCTATTAAGCAAAATCAATAATCTTGAAGATAAATTAAAAAGTGTTGATGATTATCAAACTATAAAGTTGTATAAGGATTCGATAAATACTTATAAAGCTAAGCTAAACATGAAGGAAATTGATATTACATTGTCATCTACTATTATTTCTATGAATGATCTTCAAATAATTTCAATACCAGGTGAGTTAGGTTCAGCTTTGGGAATAGATCTTAAGGAATATAGCAAAGCTAAATGTTGTCTTATATTCGGGTATACTAATGGTCATTTTCATTATATTTTACAACCTCAATTATTCAAAGATACACCAAGAGCGATAGCAGGGCGCTATCGAATAAGTGATGTTGAAAATTATATGAATAAGATAAAGGAAAAACTTTGATGATCTGACATTTATTATATGGTTCTGGCCAAACTATATGATGAATGTTGTTCATAAATTAACTGATTGAAAGGAGAGAGGATTATGTTTTCGTTTTTGCAGATTGTGTTACTGGTTGCATTTTATACTTTTAATACTGTTTATGGTAATTATTTTGGTAATCCAGGTGCTGGTAATATTGTAATACTTGCTTATGTTTCAGGTTTGATCATGGGCGATGCTAATCTTGGATTATACATCGGTGGTACTTATGAGTTAATGAATATTGGTTTAAACCCTTTAGGAGGATCATCAGTGCCTAACTATCGTACTGGTGCGGTTGTTGGTACAGCGATTGGTGCTGTTTCAAATCTTGAAACAGGTATGGCAATTGGTATAATCACAGCCACATTGGGTACTTCATTGGATGTTTTTGGTAAAACGGTTGGTTCGTTTTTCTTGCATAAAGCACAAAGTGCCATCGGTAAAATGAATTATAAGAAAGCTTACAATTGGATTGAGATTGGTATGTATCCAAGAGTATTGTTAACAACAACATTGCCAACACTTATTGCTCTAATGGCTGGAGCAGCTTTAGTAACAGCCATAAATGATTTTATACCTGTTTGGATGCTAAATGGATTTAAGAATGCTGGTAATATGTTACCGGCCGTTGGATTCGCTGTTTTATTAAGATCATTACAAATCAAAGGCAACTTTCATTATGTGATTCTAGGGTATGCATTGTTTGCTTATATGGGAGTTCCAGCTCTTGGTGTTGCCTTGATTGGTGTAGTATTTGCGATTATTGCTTATCATAATAATACTAAACATAATGAATTAGCCAGTTCTTTAAGTGGAGGTGATGACGATGAGTAAATTAACAAAAAAAGATATTCAAATGGTACAATTACGTAGTTGGATGTATCAATGGAAATCATTCAATTATGAAACAATGCAATCGCCTGGTTTTACAAATGCTATAGGTCCTGCCATTGAAAAGATATATGATAATGATAAAGAATTAGTAAAAGAGAAAATACAAAAATATCTAACTACTTTCTATAATACGACAAATGAACCATCTCAGATAATTTGTGGTGCATGTTTAGCAATTGAAGAAAGTGAAGTTGAAGGTTGTACGGACACAGCAATAGCATTAAGGACTGGTCTTATGGGGCCGTTTGCTGGTATCGGAGATGCGATTTTCAGAATAAGCCCGAAAGTAATCTTCGGATCATTGGCTGGATATATGGCTTTAGAAGGCTCACTTGTGGGTGTTGGGCTAGGTATTTTAGTGCTATTAGCATTTTATTTCATCAAGTACAATTTCTTTTGGTTGGGATATCGTGAGGGTGCGAATTTTATTACCTCTCGAACTGAACAGATTAAGAATTTAACTAACTCAACTATAATATTAGGATTAACGATGGTTGGTACAATGATTCCATCTACAGTTAAGATTAAAATTAAAACAGTATTTACTTATGGTGAAGCCACACAATCAATTCAAGAAATATTAGATAAGATAATGCCATACTTGTTACCTGTATTAGTTACAGCTGTAATTTATTGGTTGCTGGGTAAAAAGAATTTTACAACAGTAAGAATGGTTTGGTTGGTTATAGCATTTGCGACATTGTTGACATTTATAGGTGTTATGTAAGGAGATGAGTATATGCAGACTATTTGTGATGTAAGAATTGATGAACGGTTAATACATGGTCAGGTAGCTACTTTATGGCAAGGGTTATGGCGCTGTTCTAGAATTGTAGTAATTGATAACGAATCAGCGACAAATGAAATGTTTAAATCGATATTAAAGATTTCGTGTCCACCAGGAGTGAAACTGAGTGTCTTAACTGTAGAAAAAGCAGCAAAAAATCTAAGTGATGAGAAATACCTAAACGATCGAATCACAGTTGTGACAAAAGTGCCTAAGAATTTAGTTGAGTTATATCAATTTGGTTTTAAAATTAATGAAGTAACAGTTGGTAATATGTCAAATGCGCCACACAAAACAGTTGTAACTCCAACAGTTAGTGTTAGTGATGAAGATGTGAAGTATTTTCATGATTTGGATAACCTTAATGTTGCACTTTACTCACAAATGGTACCTTCTTCAGATCGTCTTGAGTTTATGCCGTTACTAAAAAAAGCTTTGAATAAATAGTGACAGAGAAGGTTGATTCAACCTTCTCTTTTTGGTTATGTAGATCGCTAATATTAGCAACATATACAACTGACTATAATTTATGTTAAAATTAGAAAAGGTGATAACATGATCTATATTAGTGATATAATCAAACACTTTAAAAGTATAGGAACTTGGGTAAACTGGGATAAAACTCGCGATGTTTTTCTGTTCAATGAAAAGGATAAGCAAATAGATAA
>JAQUCI010000109.1 GCA_028686295.1 Erysipelotrichaceae bacterium
TAAGTGTTTCCAATTATTCATGATGTGACCTCCTTGTACTGCAGGAAACATCTTTATCATATCACTTATCTTTCTTAGACTTATTGCCGTTTCTTTAGCAAAACGGAATTAACTTTTAGAATTCAATAGAAAAAAAGAGTGATCGTAGTTTATATTGTATTTGTATTCGATAAATGCTATTATACATACAAAGATTGGAGGCAAATCAATGAGTAAAGTATTAAATAAAAAAGCCTTAGCTGAAGTGTTAGCTACAAAATGTGACATGACAAAAAAAGCTGCTTTAGAAGTTGTTGATGTTTTATTAGATGAAGTTGTGTGCACTCTACAAGAGGGTGGTAAGGTCGATTTAAGTGGATTTGGTAAATTTGAGACAAAAGTAAGAGCTGCTCGTACTGGTATCAATCCAAAAACTAAAGAAGCGATTAAGATCCCCGAAACAAAAGTACCTGGATTCAAGGCTGCTAAAGCTTTAAAGGACGCAATTAAGTAATCTATCATTTATATTAAAAAAGGACAGTGGATAAACTGTCTTTTTAATATGTAATTAACTTCGTATAATATATATTATGGAATAATAATATAAATTAAACTAAATATTCTAATAACGATACCCCGTTTTCGGGTAATTCAGTATTGAAGTTATCAGCAATACTCATTCCAATATCTGCAAATGTTTGTGATATTGGTAAAAGTCCAAAACCTTTATGACTTGGTGAATACATGATCAATGGGACCATTTCTCTGGTGTGGTCTGTTCCGGTATGTGTTGGATCATTGCCATGATCTGCAGTTAGGATCAATAAGTCATCATCTTTTAATTTATCTAATAACTGACCTAATTGATTGTCAAAATTTTCTAGTTCTTTTGCATAACCCTCAGGATTGCGTCTATGTCCCCACAATGCATCAAAATCAACAAGATTAACAAACAATAATCCAGTAAAATCTTTATCCATTAATGATATCGTTTGTTCCATGCCATGCTCATTACTTTTTGATTTGTAAAACTCAGTAATACCTTCACCATCAAATATATCTTTGATCTTACCAACACTGATAACATCAAAATTTTTCTTCTTTAAATGATCAAGAGTAGTCAAACCACTTGGCTTTAAAGCATAGTCGTGGCGATTTGAAGTACGTTTAAATTCCCCTTTTCTTTTACCGATAAAAGGCCTCGCTATAACTCTGCCAACCTTCCATTGATCTTTCATCGTTATCTCTCTTGCTATTTCACAACAACGATAAAGTTCATCAAGACCAAATGTTTCTTCACTACAAGCCAACTGTAATACACTATCAGCGGAAGTGTATAAAATCATTTCATTAGTATCTATATGTCTTTCTCCTAGTTCTTCGATTATTTCAGTTCCACTAGCAGAGATGTTACCAATAGTCTTATGGCCAGTCTTCTGTTCTAACTCATCAACCAACTCTTTGGGAAATCCAGTCTCAGTAAAAGTTATAAAAGGTTTATCAACATATAAGCCCATCATTTCCCAATGTCCAGTCATCGTATCTTTTCCCAAACTTTTTTCCATCATTTTAGTATAATAGCTCTTTGGAGTCATTTGAGGTTTGACCCCAGCTACATTATGCAGGTTACCTAATCCTAATTTTTCTAAGTTTTTAACATTAATACCATTGACCGCTTTAGCAAGGTTGCCCAAGGTATCAGTTTCAATATCTCCGTATTTTTCGGCATCAGGCATTGCTCCAACACCAAGAGAATCTAATACTATTGTGATTATCCGTTTATATTTCATTTATTTGCTCCTTTTATTACCTGGATGAAATCGATCATATGCTTTATGAAGTTGGTCAGAATTGACATGTGTATATATTTGGGTCGTTGATATATCTGCATGCCCTAATAGCTCCTGAACTGTCCTAAGATCAGCATCATTTGCCAAAAGATCACTAGCAAACGTATGCCTAAAAGAATGCGGAGAAAGCTTTAGATCAATACCAAGTTCCTTCTCCTTAGATTTTAACACAACCCCTACATATTGACGAGTTAAACGATTACCAAGATGATTTACAAATATAAACTGAAGCTTTTTCTTATTAAATTGTGGACGAATATTGTTGATGTATTCATTTAAAAGATTAGCTGAATATTTGGCTATAGGGACAAGTCTTTCTTTGTTACCCTTCCCTAGTATTTTAATAAATAAATTTGCTGGATTATATTGATTCATTTTCAATTTTGTAAGTTCACTTACTCTTAATCCACAAGCATACATTAATTCAAATATCGCTTTATGATATATGTCTTTTTGCGTATTACCAAAACTATCAAAAAAAGCATCTAAATCTTTTTTATTAAAATATTTAGGTAGGTACTTGGTTTTTTGAATGGAATGAATATTCAAAGTTGGATCTATAATGCTTTGATCATAAAGATATAAAGTACTATGAAATGCTTTGATAGCACTTATCATCCTAGCAACTGACGATTTCTTTTTACTATTTAATTGAATCATGATGAAATCATATATGAATTCTTTGTTGATGTCTTCAACTGTTGTGATATCAATAGACACTAAATAATTAAAATACTGTTTAAGATCACTTTGATAGGCTATGATCGAGTTTTCAGACATGTTCTTATTTATACTAATTTCCGTAAGAAATATCTGATAAGCATCATCTATTAACATATAGACTCCCTAATCAATGATTGATTATGATTTAACAATTCTTCAGCAGCTAATAATGATGCTTGTGTTATTTTGCCAGTTGCGATTAGTGCCATTTCTCTAATTCTTTCATCATTATCAAGTAACTTTATAGAACTTGTGGTGTTGTTCTCGGTGCTTTCTTTTGCAATATAATAGTGATTATCTGCACAGGCAGCGACCTGGCCTAAATGTGTCACTGCAAAAACTTGAGCATTTTTACTTAAGAAATGCATCTTTAAGCCAATAGCGGTCGCTATACTTCCGCTAACTCCAGAATCTATTTCATCAAATATGATCGTGCTTATTCCATGTAAATTATTGAATATTGTTTTTAAACCAAGCATTATACGACTTAATTCTCCACCACTTGCGATTTTGTTTAAAGAATTAAGCGGTTGCCCTTTATTAGTAGAGATCATAAACTCGACCGTCTCATTACCATAAGAACTTGGTTTTTGTTCATTAAAAGCAATATCAAATTCTGTATTTGATAATTGCAAGTCAGCTAATTGTTCCATAACTTGCTTTTTTAGATCAACAGCTTTTATTCTTCTTAAATTAGTTAATCTTTTTGCACTGTCTTGATAATCAGTATAGGCTTTATCTACCAACTTTTGAGCTTTTTCAATATAAGATTGTCGATCATTTATCATATCAATACGATCACATATTTCTTGATATTTAATTTGTATTTTTTGATATGAATCACCATATTTGCGATACATCTTATTAATGAAATATAATCTTTCTTGAATGAGGTTAAGTTGATCCTCATCAAAACTAAGATCATTTAAATAGTTATCTAATTGATTAGCTAATTCTTCGACTTCGAAATAACGGTCAGTAAGTTGTTTATGTACATTTACCAATTTTTGATCTTCATCAAGCTCTTTCAACAACTTATTAGCTAAATAATACTTTTCTAATACACCTTCAGATCTATTCAATAACTCACATATTTCATTTAGGTTTTGTGATGTTTTTTCAAAAGCTGCCATTTTCTTCTGTTGAACTATAAGATCATCATACTCAGATTCATAAATATTAGCTTTTTCAATTTCTTCTTTTTGGAAAGTTAAAAATTCAAGATCATCTTGGTTTAAGTCATTTTTTAAAAGTTTTTTTAAACTATTATCAAGTGTTTCATATTCGATATATTTATTTTTTACTTCCAACATCAAAGCCTGATCATTGATAAATCGATCTAAAAGTTGACGATGTGTTTTCGTGTTTAATAAGTATTGAGTTTCATGTTGATTATGGATATCGATCACATGACTCAACACTTCATTGGCTAATGTCTGTGTGATGATACGATAATTCAGTCTCATCGTACTTTTACCATCTTTATTGATATGACGACTTATTATATATTCGTCACTTAATTCGATACCAGCATCGTTCAATAGTGATATAGCCTGATGATTTTCGATAGTGAAAACACCTTCGATAATTGCTTTATCAGCTTTACTCGAAACGACATCATGTGTTAGCCTACTTCCACACAAAAGATCGATAGCGTCAATTATGATTGATTTTCCAGCACCAGTTTCACCAGTAAAGACGCTCATTCCATTATCAAAATCAATGTTTAGTTCATTAATAATAACATAATCTTTTATGTATAAATGTTTAAGCATTATTTCACCTAAGCTTTCTTAACATAGATCAAATACTCAGTATTACCGTTCCTACCTTTGATAGGAGATTGTATATATTTAGATTCTAGCAATTTGTAGCTTTCCAGTAAAGAGATGATCTGTGATAAAACTACAACTTCTCTTTTTTTGTCTTTCACTACCCCTCTTTTATTCAAATATGATCTACCAACCTCAAATTGTGGTTTATAAAGCAATATCGCTTCTTTATCCATCACAAGCAACTCAGCTATCATAGGTATCAATAACGTTATCGAGATAAAACTGACATCCATACAAATAAAATCAGGTAATATAGAAAAGTCATCTTTC
>JAQUCI010000015.1 GCA_028686295.1 Erysipelotrichaceae bacterium
CTTCGCATTTTCATCGAAATAATCTTGACCAAGATATAGGCGTGGATCATGTTGAAGATCAAATAAATTAGCGAGCGTTGGCAAAATATCGATGGGAGATATTGGTAAATGATTAATACTAGCGGTAATCATAGTGTTATAGATGATAAAAGGAGTATTTGATAATCGATATTCACTACTTCGATCTTGGTCATTGTAACTGTAAAGATCAAAAAGATCAGTATCAGTCTTTAATGGGTGATGATCACTATATAATACAAATACGGTATCATCAAGTTTTCCTTTAGCAGCTAATTCATCAAACAAATAAGCAAAACCTAGATCAAGTTCCATTGCTTTTGAAAGATAACGTTTAATGACCATGGGATAATCAGGATGAACTAGCTCAATCTTATCTAGGTAACGATTACCCAGTGTACTGTCTACATCGTAAGGGAAGTGCGTAGATGAGGTTATCACAAAGGAAAAGAATTTTTCTTGATCAACGAAATAGGGCAAAGCTAATTCAAATAGTTCTTTATCTGACTGCCAACCTTGAATCGTCTTAAAAGGTAGTTCATCATAATTGTAGAAATGATCAGAATACATATTCGCATGTAGCGTTAAGCGATCATAGTATTGATCAGTCCAATTATGATAAGAAGAACTATAATAACCTTCATTATTGAAAATATTGAACATGGACGCAAAATAATCATTATCAGCGAAGTTGTTTATCGTACATTTTCCGGGTTCAGGTATTAAGCCTAATAAACCCGTAAACTCAGATTGACCGGTTGCACAAGAAAATTGTGGTGAATAAAAATTATCGAAGAACCAACCTTCAGTAGCCATCTTATAAAGGGTAGGGGTTAGTTCCTTATCAATCGCCATATAGTCAAAGGCTTCTACCATCACAAATACTAAGTTCTTATCTTTGAAAATACCAGTCATCTCATTGATCAGATCAATGTCTTGATTGATCAGATATTCATCGATGATCAACATTTCGTCATCAGTTTCATTTGCGATTAGCTCTTGCCAATTAGTGTCATCGATCGTGATAGTTGCTTCTTTATCTGGATCATCAATAATGGGATCTTCATTTGGCTTTGCGATAATCGTTATTTGTTGGGAAGGATTGATAAAGTTGATCACATCACGAAATAAATAGCGAAAGATACCAATTTGATTGATAGCTTCACTACTATGTTCAACTTTTTGATAAACGTCATATGGCTTATTTAATTGTTCATCATCGACATTGATAAATAACAAGCCAATAGAAGCCCCATGCATAACTAAGACCATTAAAAAAGTTAATAATACTGGCCAAAATTTAAAAGTGATGGGTTGATGATCAAGTTTCTTCATAACCGTTATCATCAACAAAAAGGGAACATAATATATAAGATGGATCAAATTGATCGATAAGATAAAATCAACTGCAAAGGCAATGACTTTATCTACGCCATAAGTAGAATCTTGTAAAGTAATATAACGCGATAGGTAATCATAGAAAGTCTGCTGAAAGAAAACATAGGTCGTAAGGATAAACAAGACAAAGGCTAAAGCTTTACGACCATTACGAAAGCGAAAGAACATCGTAATAAAAGCGAACATCATTGACATCGCTAAGTTGAAGAATATGATCCTTACAAATTCAAAAGATAGTAAGGTAAAAGGACTAAAGATACGAAACAAAAGTTCAATCAAGAAGAATGAGAAGAAGATGATCAAAGTCAAGGTAAAGAAGTATTCATAAGTAAAATGTTTTTTTCTCATTAGCTTTCAGCTTTCTTTATTCACTATTGGTAGTGATCACATTACCGTGGATTATTTGGAAATAACCGTTGATCTTAAATCCTTCATTGACATTAGGATGATCATCTTCATCATATAACCAAATGGCACTTAATTGATCATCATCAAATTTTTCAATAAACGCAACTGCTGTTTGATAATCCATGATATAACAAGCTGTAGATAAGATATCCGCAATCCCACTATCTGGATAGACGATGGTTAATGAACGAGCTGAATCTGATGGATAAAGAGTAAATGGATCAATTATATGATGATACTTATTACCATTTTTATCAAGATAATATCTCTCATAATCGCCACTTGTCACAAAGGCATAGGTTTGATGGAATTTTAAGATGTCTACACTTGCGCCACCTCTTTGATCAGGGTTGGTTATCCCAACGGTAAAGGGTTGGTCTGATGGCTTACTGTTGATAGTGCGGATATTACCTCCGCCATCGATCGCACCATATCTTAAACCTTTCTCTTCAAGGGTTAAGGCGACCTTTTCTACGGTATAACCTTTGGCAATGCCACCAACATCTATAGATGCTTTGGAGTCAGTTATATAAACAGTATTCTCTTGATCATCTATTAAGATAAGATCCCAACCAGTATGTTGATCGGCATCAGTTAATTCATCAAATGTTGGTACACAGCCATAACCATTAGTGTTGGATTGTTCGCGACAATCGTGCCATAGTTTTAATACTGAGCCAATCGTGATATCAAAATAACCATCAGTTCTTTCGTAATATTCTTGAGCTAATATAAGTAGATCGATGATCTCTTGGTCAACTATTACTGGAGCGATACCAGCATTATCATTGATCGTCTTAATATTGTTGATACCCTCGTAGTTGTGATACTTATCAAACAACTGATGATAATGATAAGTTGTGTCTTTCATTATCTTAAAGTATTCATCAAATTCTCTCTGATCTTCAGTATAAGCAATAAGTGTAAAAACAGTATCAAAACCGGCCTGAAATGTCGTTTCTTTATATTGGGTTAGTTCATCTTGCTTTTGACACCCCATTAAAAGAATGGTCATCAACAAGATAAGAAGCTTTTTTCGCATAATTATCACCAACGCTATTATAGCATAACGCATTTATGTGCGATAAACATGTTATAATTTATGATTGATAATCTAACTAAAAAACAATTGTGATATAATTAATTTATGATTTAGGTTCTCAAATAGAAAAAATTTGAAATAAATCAAACTTATGTGTAATATATACTGGCAAAGAAAGAGGTGGATTTGATGTCGCTTTTAGTTGGACCTATGCAACAGCACTTAAATGGTCATAAAGATCTAACTGATCATAATGAGATCATTGAAGTAAGTCCTAGTAAGCAAGTTTTGATCCCATTGGTATGTTATGGGTCAAATGAATTAGAATTATTAGTTAAAGAAAACGATAAGATCAAAGTGGGAACGAAGATCGCTTTACGTAATGATAAGATGATAATCCCAATATTTTCATCAGTATCAGGTACAGTTGTTAAAGTGGTCAAAAACATGCATGACATGTTAAGACCAGTTGATCATCTGGTTGTAGAGAATGATTTTCAGTATGAAGTTGAAATGCCATTTAATCCATTAGATCCTGAAAAAGCATCACCTGAAGAATTGATCGATTTTATGATGAATGCTGGTATCGTTGGCCTTGGTGGAGCTGGGTTCCCAGCTTATATCAAGTATAAATTTGCGAAGGATATCCATACAGTACTTATCAATGGCGTAGAGTGTGAACCTTATATCACGGCTGATTATCGTAATATGACTGACAATATCGATAAGTTGATCGTTGGTTCTAAAGCTATGATGAAGATGGCTAATGCCAAAGAAGTATTGATCGCGATCAAAGAAACAAAACAAGACTTGATCGCTCAGCTTGAATCAGCTTTAAAAGATCATAGTGAGATAAAAGTAGTTAAAGTTCCAGATGTATATCCTATGGGTTGGGAAAGAACGGTAATCTACCAAGTGTTTAAGAAACGCTATGATCGTTTACCGGGCGAAATTGGCGTTGTAGTCAATAACTCATCTACGGCGATCGCTTTTGCAAATGCCTTATTAAATGGTGCGCCTATCACTCAAAAAATGGTAACAGTAAGTGGTGATGGGATTGTTAAGCCATCTAATATCTTGGTTAGAGTTGGAACGCCGGTTTCTGAGGTTGTGGCTGCACTTGGTGGTTACAATGCTGAAGAAGTTAATCTAATAGCTGGTGGTCCAATGATGGGAAAGACAATGCCTAATGACACCTTTGTGATAACTGTATCAACGAATGCGATAACCGTATTAAGACCACAGAAATTTCCTGATGTTGCTTGTTTGCGTTGTGGGCGTTGTTCGGACACATGTCCAGCCGGTCTTCAACCAGTTCGAATCAATGAATTTGAGAAAGCTAGAGATGTTGATAGTTTAGTTAAACTCAGCGCTTTAGATTGTATAGAATGCGGAATGTGCACCTATGTGTGTCCTTCACGTCTTGAAGTGACTGAGGGTGTACGTCGTGCAAAACGCCTAATCATGGCTAAGAAAAAGTAGGAGGGGCAAGATATGAAATTTATTAGTAAACCAGCTCCGAATTATCGGGATAAACGTAGCACCCAAGATATCATGATGGATGTGACGCTAGCGCTTGTAGTTGTGGCTTTATTTGCAATCGTGTTTAATTTTATGCAATATGGTTCAGCTTATGGTATTCGAGTCATATTAGTTATCTTGGTTGCGGTAGGTAGTAGTGTATTAACGGAAGTAGTTTGGTTTTTGTTAAATAAAAAACCAGTATTATCAAGTCTTGCGGTTTCCTTTCCTTGGGTTACAGGATTGATATTGGCTTTGATGTGTCAAGTAAATGTTAGTTTATATGCTTTAAGTATGGGGTCAATCTTTGCGATCTTGTTTGGTAAGTTGATCTTTGGTGGTTTTGGTCATAATATCTTTAATCCAGCTGGAGTTGGAAGAGCAGTAGTCTTAACTGGTTTTGCTTCAGCGGTTGTTGTTGATTTTGCGACGGGAGCAACTCCAACTTCAACAATGAATGCTTATGGATGGTTGATCAATGATGCTGCTTTAGGAGAAACTTTCCTGTCGGGATTTGGTGGGTTATCTAATCTATTTATCGGTAGCTATGCTGGAGCATTGGGTGAAACAAGTACCTTGACATTGATCCTTGTTGGAATCTATTTAAGTTGGCGTAAAGCAATCGATTGGCGAATTCCTGTTGCTTATATTGGGACATTATTGTTATTGGCAACGGTTGTTGGTTTAAGTAATCAAGCAGTAGTTTGGTATCCGTTGTTTCATATCTTAACAGGTGGTGCGGTGTTTGGTGCGATCTTTATGTTAACTGATCCTGTCACAAGTCCAACAAGTATGACGGGACGGATCATCTTTGCTGTTGGTGCAGCAATCATCACGATGGTGATTCGTTTAAAGGCTAATCTTCCTGAGGGTGTGTTGTTTTCAATATTGATCATGAATATGTTAACACCGATTATCGAAGGTTTGACAGATGGACAACAGATCAAGCGACAAACTAAAAATATGCGTAGTATCTTAGTAGTATTATTAGCTGGTGTTTTACTCACATTTGGATTGGGTAATATGCTTGTTGCTAAAGATCCAAATGCAAAAGTAGAGCCTGAAGAACCACCAATCTCATTGAAGCAACTAGCATTAAGTGATGCTTCACTTGATGAGTTTGTTGGTGAGATCGTCTCTAAGTCAGCAGATGGTGATTTTACAACTTACAATGTTAAGGTTGCTGGTTATGGTGAATTATATGCAACTGATGACTATTATACTTACACTGATAATGAATTAGCGATCGTTGTTGATACTGTAAATAAAAAATTGATAAGTATTACTTATGTTACCTTTGGTGATACGCCAAAGATTGGTGATAAGACAAAAGATGAAGAGTACTTGGCAACCTTTAAGGATATGGATTTAAGTGATCTACAACAAGATGTTGATCTGTTATCGGGTGCTACTTATACTAGTATGTCGATCGCTTCGGCTGTCAAGATCGTTATGATGGATCTTGGGAATTAGGGGGGTAAACTATGAAGAGAATAATATATCTAGCCTGTTTCTTGGCCGCGATCAGTGCTATCGCAGGTGGCATCTTAGCTTTTGTCAATGATATGACATATGAGCGCATTAATGAGATGGCAATCGCTTCAGAGAAAGAAAATTTGGTTAAGATCTATCCAAGTGGCGCGTTTGAAGAAGTTACCTTTAGTGAGGATAGTGGACTTATCGAAAAGGTGTTTAAAGTTGACAATGGCGCTTATATCTATAAGATTAGTGTTTATGGTTATAAAGATTATGTAAGCTATCTTGTGGCGATCAAAGATGATACCATTGATGGTTTCGCTGTTATATCGGTGAATGATACTCCTGGTTATGGCATGAGGATCGATGAGCCTGAATATGCTGATTTATTAAAAGGAACGGCTGTTAATGAGGATGTACCTTTGATCAGTGGTGTTACTATCACAACTGGTAATGTCGCAAAAGGTATTACTGCGGCGTTTACATTAAATGATAGTTTAGGAGGTAATTAAGATGGCTAAAGAAATGTGGGAAAATTTCAAAAGTGGATTTGTTAAAGAAAATCCTGTATTTGCTTTATATCTTGGCATATGTTCAGTATTAGCCATTACGACAACATTAAATAATGCATTAGGAATGGGTATTACGGTTACGATCGTATTGATCTTAGCTAATACGATTGTTTCTTTATTGCGTAAGATAACACCAAATGAGATAAGAATACCGGTTTATATCGTTATCATTTCTACTTTGGTAAAAAGTTCTGAACTTTTGATTAAGGCTTATGCTCCAACTTTAGATACAGCGCTTGGGGTATTTATTCCATTGATCGTTGTTAACTGTATCATTTTGGGTAGGGCAGAAGCTTATGCTAGTAAACATAGTGTTATTGAAAGTGCGGTTGATGGTTTAGGAAAAGGACTGGGTTATACTTTTGGCTTGATCATCATGTCGGTTATCAGACAGGTACTTGGAACTGGCGTTTTGAACTTAACTAATCCATTTACTGGTAATATGATCTTTGAAATTCAGATAATTCCGGCTGATTATGTGATAAGTGTATTTACTCAAGCAGTGGGAGCTTTCTTAACTTTTGCGCTAATCGCTGCAGCGGTATCGGCTTTAAATGCCCGTAAACAAACAAAGGGGGCTAAATAATGGAAAACTTACTTACTTTAGCTATATCGGCTATCTTGATCAATAATATCGTCTTGTCGCAATTTTTGGGTATCTGTCCATTCTTGGGTGTGTCACGGAAGAAGGATTCAGCGATTGGAATGGGTTTGGCTGTTATCTTTGTTATCGTTGGAGCATCTATTCTTTCATATCTTTTATATCACTTAGTTCTTGATCCACTTGATATTGAGTATATGAATCTAATATCATTTATCTTGGTTATCGCATCATTTGTACAATTTACAGAGATGTTTATTAAGAAATACTCTCCGAGTTTATATAAATCACTTGGTATCTATTTACCACTTATCACGACAAATTGCGCTGTTTTGTATGTAGCGCTTGCTAATATCACATCAGGATATAACTTTGTTGAAATGATTACATATTCAATCGCTGTACCTGTTGGATTTATGTTAGTGTTGATCATTTTCTCATATATACGTGAGCGTTTGGATATCGCTCCGGTGCCAAAGGCTTTTAAGGGTAATCCTGTTGCTTTGATCGTTGCAGCTTTAATGGCTATCGCATTTAGCGGATTGGCGGGATTAGTATGATGATCGCTGTCGGTTTTGGATTAACTTTAGGCGGGATCTTTGCTATTTCGTATTATATGAATATGAAAACACCTGTACCTGAAGGTTGTGAAAGTTTACAAGCGGCATGTGATGGTTGTGCTATGACACATTGTCATAAACATCCAACACACCAACAGGAGGTTTAAACGATGTTAGAAGCAGTATTGATGATGACTATCTTAGGTTTGATTTTAGGCTTATTATTAGCTATTGCGGCAAAAGTATTCTATGTCAAGGTGGATCAGCGAATCGAAGAAGTAAGAGCGATGTTACCTGGCTTAGATTGTGGTGGTTGTGGCTATGCGGGTTGTAATGCTTTTGCTGAAGCATTATGCTCAGGTGATGCGAAGACGGTTAAATTATGTCGCCCATCAAAACCCGCAGCTAGGGAAGCGATAGCGGAATATATTAATAAAACACCAGATGCTGATGGCAATATTACAAAAGTAGATTTCTAAGGATACATTAAGTATCCTTTTTTTAGGACTATCTTTGATAATTCATTATCCTTAAATAAAGGAGGATCATGAAAAAACTAGAGATTAAATTTATAGTTAGCGTATTATCAATATCATTAGTGATCATAAATATCTATCTTGGATATCGATATCTTTATGATCACAAGGAGGTTTATTTTGCATCAAAGATGATCAAATCTTTTGCCAAGATTGAAAAGAATGATGTTATCAAAAAAAAGATACCGACATGGTTATATCAAGAATATATGGTAACGGATATCGATCAATTACATGATCTTTATGTTGATATCAATACTACGATCTATAATGATATGATCATTGATAAAAGGATGTTGATCAATATTGATCAAAGAAACAACTATAGTAAATATCGATTAACAGATGATGAAGTGATCTTCTCATTTACTAGTGATAGTTTAAAGGATCTCAGGGGGTTACTTGTGCTTGATCAGTGTGTTGATATCTATCTGAGCATCGATCAAAAACTTGAAGCACCACTTGTTGATTGGCTGTTTAAGAATATCCGGATAATTGGGATTAAGGATAAATATGGTAAACATATCACTGATATCGATGAGATTCCGTATTTGATCAACCTTGCGATTAAAGCATCTTATCTATCATATTTGATCAAAGCAAGAGATATTGGGGACTTACAGTTGTTTGTGACTAGTGATGTTTCTAATCAAGCAATGTTTAATCTTGATAGTGAATTATTAAAATATCTCTTATAACTTGTTATAATCATTTATAAGGTATATATTTTGAGGTGTAATGTGGGAGGATGTCATGATATTAATAGTCGATGCTGGTAATACTAATGTAAGCATAGCTTTATATAAAGAGGATCATATTATCTTTAAGGATCGTTGTGAAACGATCAAGAAGCCTGATAATGATTATTATCAAGCATTTTTTGATCGTGTTTATAAACAACATCCAAAGATCAAAGGTCTTGTTATCTCATCAGTTGTCCCAGTTATAACAGATACTTTGTTCAAGATCTTACAAAGTTCATACTATATTAAGCCATTGATCGTAAATAGTGAATTAGTAGAAGATCTTAAGATTGATCTTAAGGATCGTAATGAGCTAGGAGCTGATCTTATTGCGACAACGTTTGGTGCCTTTAGAAAATATCAACCTCCTATTATCGTTGTTGATCTTGGAACAGCAACTAAAATTAGTGTGCTAGATGAGTTTATGAGTTTTAAGGGTGGATTGATCATTCCTGGTATCAGTATTGCACAAAAAGCGACAGAGATGATGATACCACATCTTCCTAAGATAGAACTAGATCTACCGAAAAAGATCATTACTGATGATACGATTGCTTCAATGCAAGCTGGTCTTCTTTATGGTACTATCTATCAAGTACAGGGCTTGTGTGAGGCAATTGAAGAAGAGTTAAATGTTAAGGCTACCAAGATCATCACTGGTGGTTATAGTCGTTATATTAAAGAAAAAATGAGTGATTATCATTATGAAGAAGATCTTTTGATGGATGGATTATTGATGATATATCATAAGTATCATAAACAATAGTTTAAGTTCTTTATGTTAATGCTTTAATATGCTAGAATGATAAAGCTGTCTGGAGGTTTTTTATGAAACATAAAGGATTTAAACGTTATCTTAGAGATCGCGAATTTTATAAGATAGTCATTGCGGTGGCTTTACCTTTAATGTTACAACAATTAGCCACTAGTTCAGTTAATTTATTAGATAATTTGATGATTGGGCAGTTAGGTGATGCAGCTTTAGGAGCGGTTGCCGCTGTTAATCGTTTTTATATGATAGCAATCTTTGCGACTAATGGAGTCTTAGCGGCTTCATCTATTTATATCGCTCAGTTTTTTGGCGCTAAAGATGAAGAACATATGAAACAGTCTTTTAGATTTGCTGTTATCGTTGCCTATTTGTTTGCGATCATTGCATTTATCGTAGCCATGCTCTTTCCTGAGCAGATCGTGGGATACTTTACTGATGATATCATAGTTAAGTCCTTGGGTGGCGATTATATCAGGATTGCGGCCTGGACATTCTTGTTTATGGCTTTAACATTAGCTATCTCAAGTTCAATGCGCTCAATCGGAGAATCACATATTCCGTTAAGGATCAGTGTAACTGCTGTTGTTATCAATGGGATATTGAATTATATTTTGATATTTGGGCATTTAGGTTTTGAACCAATGGGAGTAAAGGGTGCAGCTATCTCTACGGTCATTGCGCGTTTTATCGAAGCGGCACTATTCTTATATATCGTAATTAAAAGACACTTCCCATTTGTGACTCATATCAAAGATATCTTCAAGATCTCAAAACGTTTAGTTAAGACGATCATCACTAAAGCTACGCCACTTGCGGTCAATGAATTATTGTGGTCGGGTGGTATGGCGACTTTATTTAAGTTTTATGGTACAAGAGGAGCTGAGGTATTATCTGGATATTCGATCGCTAATACGATCGGTGATCTATTCTTTGTACTATTTGGTGGTATGGCGGTCGCCTCAACGGTCTTGATATCACAACCTTTGGGGGCTGATCGATTAGAAGAAGCTCGTGATAATGCCTATGGTCTATTAGGTTTCAGCTTCATCTTGGCGATCATGTTTGGGGTGTTAATGTTTATATCTTCGTTTATCATTCCAAGCTTTTATAATATATCAAAGGAAGCTTATTATGTGGCAACTACGGCTTTGCGATTTATGAGTGGACTATTCTGGGTTTATATGATCAATACGGAGTGTTATTTTATCTTAAGAGCTGGTGGCGATATGAAATCAACCATGGCTATGGACTCATTATATATGTGGTTTGTTAACTTGCCGATCGTTGGTTTCTTTGCTTATTATACGAGTATACCGATCATTACTCTATATCTTATTGGACAGGCTACTGATCTATTAAAGATGGTATTTTCATTCCATTTGGTTAAGAAAGAAAAGTGGGTCGTAAATCTAACAAGTGTCGTGAATCAAGATAATATTTAATTGTTGTTTTTACCTATTGTATTTATTGATTAATATGCTAAACTCATTTGGTAATGGAGAGTGCATATGAAATTTACAAAAGATGAAAAGATAGTATTGATCATTACCGTTATCTATACACTTGCTGCGACAATGGCAACGACATTTATCAATGTCTATCTTTTTGATTATACAAATTCTTATATAGTCCTTAATATCTATCAATTGATTCGTTTAGGAATTTTGGGGATAGTTGCCTTCATATCGGCTAAGCTTTCATATCGTTTAAGGATGTCATATACATTAACTATTGGATTGATCTGTATTACAGTATCAGTCCTTATTTTGTTGATGTTACAAGAGCGAGTGGCTGATAATATGTTATATGTATATCTAATAGCTTTTATCTGGGGAAGTGGTGAAGGTTTCTTTTGGATCTCTTTAAATACATTAAATCAGCTGATTACAACACCAGCCACAAGAGGTAATTATCTTGGCTTAAATGGGGCTGTTACTAATATCGCAACGATCTTAGCACCATTATTTTCAGCTCAGATTCTTGCAGCATATACGATTGAGATAGAGGGATATTATGCAATGTTTAAGGTTGTCATTGTACTGTTTGTCGTAATATCACTATTATCAGCTTTAGTTAAATCGCCGATTAAAAAACAAACCTTTAATATAACGAAGATCTTAAAGACAGCCAAACATGATATGCAATGGAGCTATGTTATTCGCACCCAATTTTTATGGGGATTTAGAGATGCCGCAGTTATGTCGTTAACGGGTATTTTGATCTATCAATCGGTAAGTGATGGAAGTTCATATGGGCGTTTATTAGCATTATTTGCGCTAATCGCTACCGTATCTAATTATATCGTTGGCAAGGTTGTTCAAAAAAGAACAAGATTGACTTTTCATCTGATCGGAGTCATGGGTATATTTGCCAGTGGAATGTCTTTAGTTATCCTTCCTGGTCTTTTAGGAGCAATTGCTCATGGAGCGCTTGCTAATCTGTTTTTTGCTTTTATGTCAATACCATATAGTATCATTGCGATGAATATCATCAGTGATTATATGGAGTCTGAAAACATTATTGGTCGTACTACTTGTCGTGAAATAATGACGGCTTTGGGTCGAGTTGTTGGTTTAAGTATCTTGATATTGATTATCTATTTGTTTGATGGAGTATTTGGATTAAAGCTTGCTCTTGGCTTAATCTATTGTGTTAATCTTTTGATTGGGCTTTCAACTTATATCTATGATAAACAAAAACATCCTCGTCAAAGAACAGTAAAGGTTCGTATTAGATAAAGGCGGTTTGATTTGATAAAAATTGCTTATAAGTACTTGATAAAATCACTATCTCATGTTATATTTTATAAGCACTTGCCTAAATAGCTCAGTTGGTAGAGCAACCGGCTGTTAACCGGTTGGTCACAGGTTCGAGTCCTGTTTTAGGCGCCATGTGGCGCGTTGGAGAAGCGGCTTAACTCACATGCCTTTCACGCATGCACTCACGGGTTCGAATCCCGTACGCGTCACCAATGAAAATTTAAGGCTAAGCCTAATTAAGATCACGTTAAGGTGATCTTTTTTTGTCAATTCTTTTCGTTAACAGGCGCAAACATTTGGGCTTTTTTATTGATAAGGGCTATGTTAACCTTTAATTGGAAAGAGGATAGTCATGAATACAAGACAAATAGAAATTTTGATATTGATCAAAGATTGTTATGACGCAGTTATGATCACTGATCTAGCTGATCTTTTCAAAGTAAGTATTAGAACGATTCAAAATGATATTAAGATCATTTCCAGTGAGTTAGAAAAAAGATCAATTCAATTAAAACGAGATGATAAAAATGGAATTTATATCGATAAATCATTAGAAAATGATAAGGCATTAAATGCCTTAACCTATGATTTTGATGTCTATGACAATATTCTAACACCTGAGGAAAGAAATCAATTGTTATTGAATATATTGTTATTGCATCAAGGGTACCTTGCGATCAATAGCTTGGCAAATATGATGAATGTTAGTAGAGGTACTATCCTTAGTGACATCAATCGCTTACGAGCAAGACTTGAAGATAACGGTATGATCATCATCGCTAGTTCACGATATGGTATTAAGCTAAATGGAGATGAAAAAGCGATAAGGGAGTTTGTCGTCGGTAATTATTTAGATAATTGTCAAAATCAAAGTATTCAAAATGTAGAGCAATACCATATGTCCAGTTTATGTAATCGCTATATAAAAACGAGAAGTTTAGCAGAATCTACACTTATATTTGATCTATTACAAAAACTGATGGTAACGCTAAATAGTTATTTTTCAGGAAGATCATTCATATCGATCATAAGTTATCTGGAACTAGCGGTTGAACGTAGCCGTTTAGGAAAATGTATAAACTTATCTTCTTTGCAGAAGGAAAGTGTCTATGGAACAAAGGAATTTAAACTAATTCATCAATTGTTTAATGAGTTAAGTGACAAACTAGGGATAGTCTTTCCTGTTGATGAACTGTGTTATCTGACCCTTAAGGTTTTTCTTGCTGGATATGTGGCTACTACCAATAGTGAAGATGAAGATAACTATGCTGAGATTCAGATAATAGTCTGTACATTGATCGATAAGGTAGCTAATCATTTGAATGTTGAGGTCAATTATGATAAACCGCTTTACAATAATCTGGTATATCATATAAAACCTGCTATTTATCGCATTAAAAACAATATTTATCAAAGTAATCCACTTATAAATGAAATAAAAGAAAATTACAAAGATATATTTGAGGCAGTAAAAGCTAATATTGGATTTATTGAAAATATGATTGGATCTAGGATATCTGATGATGAAATTGCATACATCGCTATTCACTTCTTAACTTATCTTGAACGTGATCAAGGAGTTGAGAAGAAAAAACACAACATCCTTGTCGTTTGTGATTCAGGGATTGGCACATCTAATCTTTTAACATCACGTTTAATGGCTTTATATGATGTGAATATCGTTGACACGATCGCATTGTATCAATTACAAGAAACATTAGAAAAACATGATGTTGATTGCATTATTTCTACGATTGATTTTAATATCTATCGCAAAGAGATACCAGTAATAAAGGTTACACCATTTATAAATGAGCAAGATACGATAAAGCTAAATGAGATTATCAAGATTAAAAAACAAAAGGTAAAAATTGATGCTGAATCATTTATCAATGAATTAAACAAGTTTGGTGTAATTAAAGATAAGCACAATCTTATCGCTAGTTTAAAGAAGCATTTTTCAATTGAGTTTATTAATGAGGATAAGGAAGGAAAGATACTGATGTTAAAGGATGTAATTTCATTAAAGATGATCGAAGTTGGTTATAAAGCTAAGGATTGGGAAGATGCAGTTAGAGAAGCCGGTAAATTATTAATGGTTGATGGTTGTGTCAATCAAGATTATATCGATAGTATGGTATCAACTGTAAAAAGAGTCGGAACTTATATTGTTATATCAAAAGGGATAGCTTTACCACATTCAAGAAGTGGTGATGGTGCATTTAAAGTAGGTATCAGTGTTTTAAAATTGGCTGAGCCAGTTGTTTTTGGTCACCCTGAGAACGATCCGGTAGATTTAGTATTTGGATTATCATCAGTTGATAACTCTTCGCATATCACTGCTTTACAAGATCTTGCTTCAACTTTGGTAGATCAGACGAAAGTAGATTATCTAAGAAATGAAAACGATCCAGAAAAATTATTTGCGTTTTTAGCTAAGGAGAATAACTAATGAAAGATCATCTTGATATGTTTATAGAGACAGCTCATCGCTTAAAGTCGTCAGGTTTGGTTAGTGATGGGGTTAACAAGGGAAGTATTTCATACCGTATTGATGATGATCATATACTTATGTCACCCAGTAAGATATCATATGATGATCTTAGTGAAAATAATACTAATATCATGAATATTAATGGCGATTTGGTTGAACATAACGCCCCTATCTCCAGAGATTATTATTTTCATCTTGAGATTTATCGCAAACGATCAGATGTTAAGGCGATCATTCATACACATTCAAAATATGCGACTGCTCTATGTCTTGCTAATAAAAAGATTCCTTTTATTTTATACGGTATGAAATTCCATTGTGGTGGTGAAGTGGATATCGCACCTTTTGCATTTCCTAATTCAACGGAATGCAATAAAAGTATTATCGACCATTTAGCTGATCGTAAAGCGGTGTTATTACAAAATCATGGACTGATATGTGTTGGTGAAGATTTGATTAATTGTTTTGAAACAACTGAATTTGTGGAAGCTTTAAGTGAAAGCTATATTCACGCATTATCGATAGGTAGTGTTTATGAAATTGAAAAATGGAAGGAGGTTAATTATGGCTAATTATAAGATTGGAGTTTGTTGTACATTTGGTGCTGGCAGTAGTTTAATGCTAAAGATGAACTTGGATTCAGTTTTTAGTAAGATGGGCGTTTCAGCTACCGTTGAAGTTTATGACATTTCAAGCATCAAAAGTGTAGCTGAGAGTTTAAACGCTGTCTATACTAGTTCAGCTTTAGTTCCACAAGTTGAAGATTCAGTGGCCGGAACCCAAGCAATTGTGGTACCGGTAATCAATTATTTTGATTTAAAAGGATTAGAAGAGCTTACAAAGAAATATTTATTAAAATAGGGGAGGTATTTATGTCAGTTTTAAAATCTATACTCGACTTCTTTATAACACAGATATTTCAAACTCCGGCATACTTTATGGCTGTCGTTGTTTTGATCGGTAGTGTGTTTCAAAAGAAAGATCTTAAAAGTACAGTAGTTGCTGTTATTAAAACGATCGTTGGTATGATGATCTTAGGTATTGGAGCAGGTCAACTTAAAAATGCTTCACAGGCAGTTATTGAGATATTTACAGCAAGAATGGGAATTCAAGGTGTAAGTACAGATATGTGGACAGCTGTTTATGCTTATATTGATGAATTGTCAGTAGTAGGTATGGGAAATGTCGCAATGGTCATGATCACTGCTTGGGTCGTAAATTTAATCTTGGCACGTTTTACACCAATTAAGACAATATTCTTAACAGGACATGTTGCTTATTGCGATAGTGCATTCATTACTTATTTTATCTACAGAATGGTTGGTTTAACTGGAACAGCTTTATTTGCAAGTGCGGTTTTAGCGTGTGGCGTATATTGGTGGTTGTTCCCAGCACTCCTTAGAAAATTCCTAAATCCATTACTAGGGGATGCACCATTAACCTTGGGTCATAACCTTTGTGTTTCTGGTATTATTACGACGCAATTAGCAAAATTATTCGGTAAAGCATCTGATAGTGCAGAGAATTTAAAATTACCAGGATGGTTATCGATATTTAAAGATTCAGTTGTTGCTTATAGTATCATTATGGGATCTATTTATCTGTTGATCATTTTGATCAGTGGTCCAGAAATCGTAGCTATGAAGGCTGGTAACGCTAACTATATTATGTATGGATTAAATCAAGGCTTTACAATGGCAGTCGGCGTTTATGTATTGCTGTCTGGTGTAAGAATGTTCTTAAACGAATTAATTCCGGCATTTAAAGGGTTCTCAGATAAATTAGTTCCAGGAGCTATTGCTGCTGTAGATAGCCCAGTATTTTGGTCTTATGCACCAACTGCGGCTATGCTTGGTTTTTTAACAACAGTTGTTGGACAATTTGTGGGAGTTGGGATATTGGCTGCTATGGGCTCTTCGGTAATTGCGATTCCTAGTGTTATACCACTTTTCTTTGGTGGATGTACTTTGGGTGTATTCGCAAACTCGACTGGAGGTTGGAAGGGTACTATTGGTGCAACTTTCATTATGGGCATCGTTGTTATCATGGGTAGTGCTGCATTAGCATCATTATTAAATACAGGATTTGTTCCAGGTCATTCTGACTGGTCAACATTATGGTTAGCAATCGTTGGTATCTTAAGACTTATCTTTGGACCGGTTGCTGCTTAATAACTAGTATTATTTAGATCTCGAGATAGAACTGACATAAAAAAGAGAAGCACTAAGTTGGAAAATCGGGCGATTGACCATCAGCGCTATCTCGAGATTATTATAACAGATTATTTTGTTTATTAATAAAAAAAGTAGGAGGTTTAATGAAAACAGTAAAAACTGTCTTAGGCGAAATAAGTCCAGAAGCTTTGGGTTTTACGGATATTCATGATCATGTCTTTAAATCAGGTGGTATGGAAGTCATCGAAGATAAAGATTTTGGTATTGAAAGTATTGAAAAATCTCATCAAGAGTTATTAAAATTTAAAGCAGCTGGTGGTAATACAATGGTAGATATGCAACCACTTGGTGTTGGCAGAAGCATCAATGCAATGAAGGAAATAGTAAAAGATACCGGTGTAAACTTAATAGCGATAACAGGCTTTCATCGTAGTTCCTTATATGATAAAGCACATTTTGTTCATCGTTATACCACCGATCAAATTACGGATATTATCGTTTCTGAAGTTGAAAAGGGAATTGAGGTAAATGATTTCTGTGGGCCTATCGTTCAACATTCTGATGCTAAACCGGGTTTGATCAAATGCGGAACGAGTTATTATAAGATTACACCACTTGAACGTAAATTGATGCAAGTTGTAGCTAATGTTAGTAACAAGACTAATATACCGATTAAGACTCATACACATATTGGAACGATGGGAGTTGAGCAAGCTAAGTTCTTTATTGAGCAAGGAATAAAACCTAATAAGATATGCATTGGACACCTTGATCGAAATGCTGATCTTGTTTATCATCAACAAGTTTTAAGTAAAGGTGTCTATGTACAATATGATTGTGTTGCCCGTGTCAAATATCACCCTTTGATCGATACGATGAACTTAATTAAAGAGTTATCAGCTATGGGATATGCTGATCGAATAATGATTGGTGGAGACTGGGGAAGGTCGTCTTATTTACAGGCTTATGGTGGTGAACCTGGATTTGAGTTTATACCGAAATATCTTCCTGATCTTATGCGTCAATATGGAATTGGTGAGGATATCATTCAAAAGATATTCATTGATAATCCCAAGGAGTTTTTACCATATTAATATGGTAAATGACCAATATGAAAGTAACATTGCTTGTTGAGAATAATAGCTTATTCTGCGTTTATTTAAATGCTGAACATGGGTTTTCGGCATGGATTGAAGATGAAGATAAGAAAATTCTTTTTGATTGTGGCTTTTCAGATAATTTTATTAGAAACGCTCAAGCACTTGATATCGATTTAACTAGTGCTGATTATGTGATCATATCTCATTGTCATCGTGATCATTCCCGTGGATTAAAATATCTCATGAAATATTATCGTGAAACGCTTATGTTTAAAAAGCCGATATTATTGGTAGCTGATGATGGGATATTTGCTAAAAGGTGGAATTTTGCTAAAAGCCATAATTCAGGTATGGATATTAGTAAAGAAGCACTAGCTGAGTTTTTTGATTTGCAAATCCAACAAACGCCATTATGGTTAACCAAAAACCTTTGTTTTATGGGATTAACTGAAATAACAAATGATTTTGAACATATTTATCCACAAAGAGCTAAGAAATTAGTAGAAGGTGAGTGGGTAGATGATTGTGTTGATGAAGATACACAATTGTGTTATCGTCATAAAAACGAAAAAGATGTCAGCATTGTGGCAGCTTGTGCCCATTATGGTATATGTAATATTATGGAATATGCAAAAAAGATCACTGGTTGTGAACATGTTGATACATACATAGGTGGGTCTCATTTAAGGATAGATGAAGTACCACAATCACAAGTTGATAAAACTTGCGCCTACTTAAGTAAACAAGATATCAATAGTTTCTATATATGTCATGATACGGATCTTCATTGTAAATTAGCACTGTGGAATACTGTTAAAAACAGTAAAGAAGCAGGAGTTGGGCTAGTTGTAAATCTTGAATAAAAACAGATCATAAGATCTGTTTTTAATTGATTTCATCTTTGATGTCGAGAATCTCTTTTACATATTTTTCGACGTCTTTTTCGGGGATGTTCATGATATATCCTATTTCTTGATTGAAGTACATCTCTGCTTTATTTAGATATTGTTGATCTTTGCTTGGAAATGGTCGTTTTTCTTCAAGATATCGTATTTTTTCTTTATAGATATAATTTATTACTAAAGCAAAGCTATACAATTCACCGCTATCGATTTTCTCTTTATAAAATTGTTCGCGTTTACGATATGATGCTATCCAATCTTGATCAATATCTGGTAATCTATCGATGATATCATGTACTTCATCTTTGCTCGCTACTTTGCGTAATATTCTTGGAGTATCAATAGATACTGAGATGTTGGTGCTTAATGAAGCACAATCAGAAAAGGGCTTTAAAACATAGTAGAGTTTTAACTCATTATTAAAAGTTCTTTCTTCGATATCATGGATATGACATATATGTTTATAAATCATTAGGTGACAAAGAGTTAATCAAAGATTTTACAACTAGAATTTTACAAAAAGATACTATTGCTATTGTGGGACCTAACGGAAGTGGAAAATCA
>JAQUCI010000110.1 GCA_028686295.1 Erysipelotrichaceae bacterium
AATAATAGACTATTTGATTAATTACCGATCCACAAATTTGAATGAAATATCGGATAGAATTGTAAAAGAACACAAAATTAGTAATTCTCAATCTCTTGAATCAGCAATAAATCTACTACAAAAGAAGTTTAATGTAAAATCAAGTATTAATTATGACCATGTGGAATTATTTGAAATTGATGGATATGGCAATATAACCAGTTATTTATATGATATGTGTAAAAACAATGCCATACTATACGATCAGCTTAAAGACTTAGTGGAATTGGGGCTAAGAAAATTCCGAGATATTTATTATCCTGATATTGATGATTATGGTTTATCGCTATATAAGAAATATACAAGAAGAGATGTATGTAAAATTTTGAATTGGAATAAAGATGAATCATCAACTGTTTATGGTTACAGGATCAAGTATAATACTTGTCCTATATTTGTTACGTATAAAAAGAAAGAAAACATATCTAGTAGTACAAAATATCGTGATGTATTTGTTAACAAAAACAAGTTTATTTGGGAGACTAGAAATGGAGTAAGAATAGAAAGCAAGGAAGCACAAGCCATTATTAATCATAAAGATACGAATTTAAGTATATTTTTGTTTATTAAAAAAATGGATGATGAAGGCGATGATTTCTACTATTTCGGAAAGATAGAGCCAATATCTTATAGGGAGTTGACTATAGACAATGATAAAGGAAAAAATTTACCAATAGTTGAATTTGAAATGGATTTAACAAAACCAGTAAAAGATGAACTATATGACTATTTGACAAAAGATTAGTTATAAATAAGGGAGTAAAATGAAAACAGTTAACGTCGTTGCGGCAATTATAATCGATAATGGTAGAATTTTGGCTAGTCAAAGGGCCAGTGGACAATTTAAAGATGGATGGGAATTCCCAGGTGGTAAAATCGAATTAAATGAATCAAAGGAAGAAGCATTGATCAGAGAAATAAAAGAAGAATTAAATATTGATATTCAAGTTGGTGAATGCCTTTGCGATATTGAGTATGATTATTCAAATTTTAGATTAGAAATGAGTTGCTTTATTAGTAATATAAAAAACGGTGAAATTGAATTACTAGAGCACAAAGCTATTAAGTGGCTAACAAACGATGAATTAAATAGTGTAAATTGGTTAGAAGCTGATACTTTAGTAGTTCAACACTTGAAGGATTATATATTACAAAAGGGGATGTAAATCATGAATCTTGGCATAATGGGTTTTGGGCATATAGCCCAAGCATTTGTAAAAGGGTTATTAAACACTGATATAGTTGGTAGCAGTGATATTTATATTACAGCCAGATCCTCTAAAACACGTTTATTAGCAGAAGAAATATTTAAAGTAAATGTTTGTGATAGTAATACTTCGCTGATAAATACTTGTGATCTAATCTTTATTTGTTTGCCAGCTAAAGCTTTTTATCAAGAAAATGTTTTATCTACACTTGATCTGAAGTGTAAGATCTTTATTAGTTTTATGGCCGGAGTTAAGATTGATCAAATAAAGGAAGTTCTTGGTGATGTTGATGTCATTCGTGCTATGCCTAATCTTGGTATGGCTGATAACGATGGAGTGACGGCTTATACAAAGACTAGTGATCAAAGGATCATTGATATCTTTGATAGTTTAGGTTATGCGTTTTTGATAGATGAAAAAGAGATTGAGAAGGTTACAGCTTTGGCCTCATGTGGAGTTGGGTTTGCGGCGTATATATTATCTTGTTTCGATCGTATCGCAAAAGAATTGGGATTTGATGATAAGGATAAAGCTAAGATTGTATCAAACATCTTTAGATCAGCATTAAAACATGATGATCATAGTAGTCTAGCAGATGCTGTAGCCACCAAAGGTGGAGCTACTGAAACTGGTATAGATAGCTTAAAAGAAGCTGAGTTATATGAAATATTAAACAAGGCAGTCTTAAGTGCTTATGATAAAATGAATAAATAATCATTTATATTATAGCAAAACGATAAGAATTGGTTTATAATTCTTTTATTAGTGTTAAATTAAGGAGTGAATAATGATTTGTCATAATTGTAAATCAGAGATCGCTGATGATGCGAAGTTTTGCCCAAAATGTGGTGCGCCAATTGGTGGGATAACTACCAATAAGGTATTAGGGATGAAATGGTATAAGTTTATTATCTATGTGCAATTGGTATTTGCTTTTTTTATGCAATTATTATCAGCTTACTTAGTATTAAGTGGGAATTCTTATTTTGAAGGAAACAGGAATATTACCCAAGAAATTTATGCGATCGTTCCATCATTAAGATACGTAGATATCTTTTTTGGGATAGCTGGAATAGCGATGGCAATCTTTAGTGTTTACGTTAGACAAAAACTGGTCAACTTTAAACTTAATGCGGCCAATTTTTATCTGTTCTTCTTGATCAGTTCCTTATTTATCACGATCATCTATAATGGATTGGTTACCATTGTATCGGGCACGATCGCTTTTGATTCGATCTTTTTTGTGAGCTCTCTAGAAACGATCTTATTAATTTATTTTAACAATATTTATTTCAAAAAACGTAAACATCTATTTATTAATTGATAGTGATCAAATAGAAAAAATGAGGGATCAAATATGATTTGTCGAAATTGTGGAACATCTAATAATGATGATGCGAAATTCTGTACAAAATGTGGCGAAACTTTTGATAGCAAGCAAATTAATAAACCACTTGGAATGAAGTGGTTTAAGTTCATTATTTATATTCAACTAATTATGGCTTTTTTCTTGAATTTGTATTCGGCATATCGATTGTATAGCGGGGAAATCTATTTTGATGGAACTAGATATCTTGTAGATCAGGTATATACTGTATTTCCTGCACTAAGATACATTGATATGATGTTTATGATCGTTTCCATTGGAATGGCTGTTCTTAGTATCTTTGTACGACAAAAATTAGTTAAATATCGTACTAACGCTGTTAAATTATATCTGTCTTTCTTAATTTTAAATGGTTTGATAAGCCTATTATATTGCGGAACTACATCTTTTGCTACGGGTATTAACACTTTTGATGTAAATGTTTTAAGGACTGTTGTTCAAAACCTATTCTTATTTTTCTATAGTAATGATTATTTCCGTAAAAGGAAACACTTATTTGTTAATTAACGTTGACTTAATACAAAGGCGAAAGGGTCGAAACTATCAGTTTCACTCTTTTTAATCATCCCTACAGGACAGGCATAAAAGATAAACTCTTCATTACCATCTAGTTTAAAGGTTTTATTTAATAGTTCACCATTGATGTATCCGATAGCACAGGCGCCAAGATCGATCGATGTTGCTGCTAGATAAACATTCTGGGTAATATGTCCTGCATCGATTAGTGCGACTCGATGAGCATAGATACCATAGCGCCACTCTACTCGATATGCGACGATGCTATAGAAGAAGTTAATATTAGCTTTATTTGCCCATGTTTGTCCACCTAATGCTTCATTAATGAACCATTTAAGGTCATTAGTGGTATCAAGATACTCTATTTGATGACTTAGTGGTAGATAATGATAAAATCCATTATCTAAACCTTCAACGTTTTGAATGATCATGTAGCACTCAAACTGATGTCGTGCTCCACCACAAGCAACCGTTCTTATTGTCGCATAATTGTTGCCTTTAATCTGTTTTACTCCTTGTGAACACCATAAGATATAGGATAAAGCCAACAATGGCATCTGTTCTTCTGTATAGATCCTTTCTGAGCGACGATCGTTGATGATCTTTAAGAAATCACTACTTATGTTCAAATCATCAAAATTAGTTGGTAGATCGATTGCCTTATCATTCATAGCTTTTTTTACCAATGGTGGTTGTGGCAACTTAAGTTCTTGATCTGATCGATAAGTTGGATCCTCAATTGGCATTTTCATAAACTCACGTCCATAACTAATCAATTCTTTTATCTTTTTATCTTCCATGATAACTCCTTTTTGTATCATTATATCATCGATAACTAACATGAAAAGATGATATAATAAAATAAAGGTAAGATGATGCGAGTACTATTAACTGGTGCAGGTGGAAGTGTTGGGATAATGACGTTAAAAGCGTTACTTAAAGATGATCATCAAGTAACTGTCTTTGATGTGCTAAACTTTAAAAATAAAAGAAGATTAAGTCCATATCTAACTAAAGTCAATGTCATATGGGGTGATATAAGTGATCAAGTAATATTAGATAAGATCATCAAAGATCAAGAAGTCATTATTCACTTAGCGGCTATCATACCACCTAAGGCCGATATATATCCAGATCTTGCAAAGAAGGTCAATTATCATGGAACACTCAAGCTTATCCAGGCGATCAAGAAACAATCTGTACCACCATATCTGATCTTTGCATCATCGATCAGTGTTTATGGAGACCGTACTGAAAACTATTGGATCACGGTGAATGATGAACTAAAAGCTAGTGTTGGTGATCACTATGCTAAACTTAAGATATTAACTGAAGCAAAAATAAAAGAGGCTAATATTGACCATGTGATCATTCGTTTAACAGCAATCATGGATAGACCCAAGATTGACCCATTAATGTTTCATATGCCTTTAAGGACAAAAATGGAAATAGCAACAAGCAAAGACACAGGTTATGCATTTGCGCAAATGTTAAAA
>JAQUCI010000111.1 GCA_028686295.1 Erysipelotrichaceae bacterium
AAAAAGCTAAAGATTCTGAAATACCTGAGTTTCATTCTTGTATTCGTGCTTACCAAAACTGGAAAGGTCCTATCCTAAATTCCTTTATTAGTTCTTATTCAAACGGATTTACCGAAGGTTGTAATAACAAGATTAAGGTTATTAAACGCAACGCCTTTGGTTTTAGAAACTTTGATCGTTTTCGTACTCGTATCTTAATTAATTTTGTTTAATTTAAAAAAGTATTCCAGTTTCCCAGAATACTCTTGTTTACTCCATTCTTATTGGGTTACCCCAACATTTGACTTAGAGCCTTAAAAAGCAGATTGATATTAATTCAATCTACTTCTGTTTTCAATGTTTATAGTCCTGCAGCTGATAAAGCGGCTAAGAAATCGGTACTTTCATTCATTGTCGTTAATTGACTACGTAGTTTTCCACCGCGGATAGCAGCGATCTTACGATAAACTTCAGCATCTTCCTTTGTCGCAAATATCGATTTGTTAATCTGTACGTAATTTGTGCCAGCTATTGGAGCAGCATTACCAACATTAACATCATCAACTTGAATACCTGATTCGAGGATTGCTAAACCATCTGATGGGAACTTAGCTATAACAAACATAGTTTCATTCGGATGTTCTTGTGCATACTTGATCGTTTCTTCAATAGTGAAGACATAAACTGTATTACCTCTTGCTGCCAATGGTAAACTCATTTTTTGGATCTTATCACTCGCAACCTTATCATTACAAACGATGATCTTATCAGCACCAATGCTGTTCATCCAAGTAACCGCTACTTGTCCATGGATAAGTCTATTATCAATTCTTAAATGTTTAATCATGTCCTTTCACCTCCTTAAGTGATTATTATTTAAAGACTTATAACAACTAATCATCTTGTTGTTTTAATAAGTCATTTAAACTTACAATACCGCTTTGACCTGTTGCGATCAAGCTCTGAATATCAACTGCACCACTTAATCTTAGACCTAAAAGTTCTAAGAATATTGTCAAATTCATACCAGTAATGACCTGAACATTATCACTTACAAGATAAGCAGCTCTATTACTAGGAGTACCACCAAGCAAATCAGCTAAGACAATGACACCTTCGCCACCATCAACCTCTTTGATAGCTGCTGCTAAACTACTTTGAAAATCGTCTGGATTATCTTCCATTCTGAGAGTTACATAAGCCAATTGTTCGATTGCATCTCCGAAGAACAATTTTGCAGAATCCACCATACCTTCTGCCATTTTACCGTGACTGATTAAAACAATACCAACCATATTTTATTATTTCTCCTTAATAAGCCAATTACCTGCCTAATTAGGCAGGTAATAGGCACTATCTTAATTATAATTGGATTATAACCAAAATTCAAGAATATTAGATTACGCCAAGAGCGCCAACTATAAACATAAGAACAAATAATGTTAATAATGTTTTTAGTGGAGTAACTTTCTTAACTTTAATCAACCAGTAACAGAAAGCAACAAGTAGGATTGGCAACATGTGTGGAAGGATAGCATCCAATGTTTTTTGAATATCAGAAACACCTTCGATAACACCTGAATCACCTTCTAAAGTAACACCTGGTCTCCATTTGATAACCAATGATTGCAACATACTAGGAACGAAACCACCGACAACTGTCATACCAAGAATGCTAGCTGCAACTTGTAGTTTGTCAAATCCTGAACTACCACTTACGTCTTCGATAACGTTAACTGATCTCTTATAACCAAATGTAAATAAAGGCCAACGTAAGAAGAATAATACTAAGATTGGTAATGTAGCCATAACAGGAGCTAACCAGCTTCCTTCAACAGCTAATGAAGCAGCTAAGATATTAAATGGAGGAGTAACTAATACTGCTTGAACAGTATCACCGATACCAGCTAAAGGTCCCATTAAAGCAACTTTTAGGTTATCGCCCATTTCTGGTTCATAACCCTCTTCCAACGCAACGTCAGCACCAAATATTACAGCTGAAGCACCTGGATGAGTGTTATAGAATTGCATATGTCTTTCAAGATTACGGCAACGTTCATCGTTATCATCATACAATTCTTTAATTACTGGAACCATAGCGTATGCATAGCCAGCAGCCTGCATTCTTTCATAGTTCCAACAAATCTGCAAGAAAAAGTTATGTCTTGTACAAGCTTTTGAGATAGCACTCTTTGATAATTTCTTATTTGTTCTAGCCATTATTGTGCTCCTCCCTTCTTAGTTGTGTAGAGGAAACCAGCCGCTGCACCAACTAATGCCAAACCGATCGTAGGTACATTCATATAAGCAAACAATACGTAACCAATGATCATAAATGGCCAATACTTTTTAATATCCATGTAAGATAATAATAAAGCGAAACCTACTGCAGGTAGTGATCTACCAACTACAGCTAAACCATCAGTAAACCATTTGAAGTTTGCTGAGAAATCAGCTAATACAGTTAAGTTATCAGCCAATAAGATACCGATAAATACAGGAACAGCACGTGATAAAATCCAAGGGATACTACCCGCTAATGTCCAAGCTTCGAATGAGCCAATACTATTTTTTTCCAATGCTTTATCAGCAGCATGTTGGAAGATCGTTGTTGTTGCTCTACCCAAGATATCCATCTGAGTCATCAACAATGACAATGTGATAGCAACCGTCAAACCGATAGCACTATCCCCTGTTCTTTGTCCGGCAACTACACCGAAGATTGCACCAGTTACATAGTCAGGAATTGTAGCTCCACCATAAGTATAGAAACCGATACCCATCAATGTGGTAGTAGCACCGATCTCAAAACCTAAAGCTACATCTCCAACTAATACACCAGCCATAATACCATTTATTAATGCTGTTCTTAGACCAAGTCCCATTAGGTTGAAAACCATAGCGATACCTGACCACAAGCCTAATAAAGTGGCTAATAGAAATGTGTTCATATTAATTGTGAACCTCCTTTATCATGATTATATGTTAAACGCTTACATTAGTCAATAAAATTGTGTGACAAATATGTGAAATAATGTAAATAATTTGTGATAGACTAAACATCCTCTTCTATAAAGACTTAATTCGATAGAAATATTTCTCAACCAAAGCATCATTGTGTTTTTGTGGATCTACCCCAGATAACCAAGCAAATTCAGCTTTGGCTTCTTCACTCATTGCCTTAACGTGTCCATTATAATAGATCTCAGGGATTGCGCCTTTTTCAAGTACAATCTCTGACATTTCAACCAATAGTGAAGACATTATGTAATTCATAACAATCCCACTTACTGGCCCAGTTTTAACATTAAGACCATCCAAAGCAACCGCTGCATCACCGATCAAACATTTGTTATCGATAACTACGTCTGCTATATCCTTAAGTTTTTTACCAGATTGATGCTTTGTGATCATTGTATTTCCATAGTCTACTGAAGTAATCGTTATCAATGGGATACCTTTTTCTTTAGCTCTAAGAGCAGCATCAACAGTAACGATATTATTTCCCGAATTCGATATACATATTAAAACATCTTTTTTAGGATCTAGTCGATGATAATCTACGATTGAATTACCAATGCCATAACAACTTTCAAGATTACCTTCATTTGATAATTCTAATGTTCCATTTATGCTTTGCACTGCCAAAGCCGCAAAATTCGCAGGAGATGCTGCCCGATAAAAATTCTCAGCTGCGACCAAAAGCGAATGCCAACATCCAAATGCATAGATAATACCACCTTTAAGCGTAGCCTCAGCACATAACTCTGCAGCTTTCATAATGTTATCGCCTTGTGTATTGCGTACCTCTGCAACTACTGAATCGATCGTATCAAAATATCTTTCCCAGGCTCTCATTATTCCTCCCTTGTTTAGAAATGTTTAACTCTGTCTTCGTATTTATCGTAGATAGCATCATTATTGAAGCCATCGACATTTTGTGATTGGAATACAGGTAGTTCACATCCTTCTTTTTCAAGAATTTGCAACGCTTCATTAACGATCGTATTTAAGATTACAACGCCACTAACAGTGCTACCTGGAGCAGTTTTAACTTTACCAACACTCATCATGCTGTCACCTTCTGGAACACAGCTATCAATAATACAATCAACACACTCAAATAAACGCTTGCCACTTGGATGACGACTTGTAGTCTTTTCTGATTGTTTTAGATTAGTCATGGCTACGGTGTATATACCTTCTTTTTTAGCACGCATAGCCATTTCGATTGGCATCGCATTTCTACCTGAATTAGAAGTAACGATCATGATGTCGCCTTTTTCAAATTTATGTTGATCAAAGATAACATCCGAAATACCACTAACTTTTTCTAATGCACCACTTCTTCTTGCTCCATTGCTTGTTAAGACGTCTTGATCTAAAATGCAGTTTACATTGCCTAATCCTCCAGCACGTGCAAACAATTCGATACCGATCATGTGTGAATGACCTGTACCAAATACATGAATGATATGGTTGTTTTTGATGTTTTCAGCAAATTTCTTAGCCAATTCATCAATAACCGGTTGTTGAGTTTCATAGATCCTATCCATTAACTCCACTACTTTATTCATATACTCATATTTATACATAAAATCCCCTCTCTTTCTTATTTAGTATAACGCTTTATAAGAGCAAATAAAAGA
>JAQUCI010000112.1 GCA_028686295.1 Erysipelotrichaceae bacterium
ATGTTCTAACAAACTTCGTGCGCACTATAGTAATATCCCCAAAGAAATTATATCCATTTTTCCAGTGTCCATCCACTAGCCATTCTTTCAGCAAGTAGTGTATCATTCCAAGAACCCCACGGAGACAATGAGCGTTCTTCATCTGATAAATCTAAAGTTGATCGTCTCTCTAGAGTCTCACTATCGACTATATGCCAACATATTAATTTCGTACCAATTTTATGCATAGATCTATAATACCTTGGCACAGTAACATGCGGTGAAACGCTATAATTTCCAATATACCTAACACACTTTTTTTTAACGGCATATTTTAATGGGAAATGTAAAAAATATAATTGACCATCATTCACCAAATAGTCAAAATTCACATCTTCTACACTAGAAAAAATATTATTAAATACTCTTATTACTTCTACATCAGTCGCTGGCGCCTCTTTCACGCATTGAAAGTATCCAAAGCCTTTATAAGTCTTTATCTCAAATACATCTCCATATTTAACTTTTGGTAAAGCCATATTCTCTCACCTCTTATTTATATATCCTATGGATTTTAGTAACTCAAAGCCACGTTCAATCGATTCAACATATATTGGGTTCTTTCGACTGATGCTATTAATTTTATTCAGCAATGTACCACCATTTTTTCTTAAACCATGAATATCAATCAACACTTGTTCAACTGATCTAGCATCAACTCTACTTAGATTTTTTACTAATGGCTCTATTTCGATTCCTTTGCTTGCAATGTGTTCAGCTTGTCTTCTAGCAAAATTATTGGTGATCCCTACATACTGAGTCACACTATCTGCATTCTTAGAAAGATAAACTTCGTTATCACCTGTCTCAATCCAGTTTTTATTAACATCTTTTAATATATCATCATTTTGTTTTATAAATAAACTTTTAGCCTTGTTAAAACCAGCTAATGATTGATTGCCAATTTTACCAATCCCATCTTTTACAGCACTTAATGCTCTACGTCCAATATCTTTAGCTGTGCTTACCGTCTTAGCTACTACACTATCAATAGTGTTGGTAATGCCTGTTAATATCTTACTATTGTTTTGGGTCAGTTTCAATCCACCCTTAAGTAGTGAATTACCACCTAATACATTAAACCCACCAGACATAACTCGATACAAGCGATCAGTTGTACTTAGCTTGTCTCCTGCTAGTGAATAACCTGCTAGTCCACTAGCTATCTGGACACCCCCAGCAATACCCATCGTCAATCCGGCATATGTAGCGATTGTCCCAAGCATTGCTCCACCTGCTGCTAAAAATGGTAGTGCTGATAGACTTAAAGCGGCTGCACCAATAGTTCCAGCTACCAACGCCATGTTCTGTAAATTAGAATCTAGGTAATTACCCAAAGACTTCCAATTGAAGTTTTCTTGTGGATTAGAGAAGAAGTCCCATGTAGAGGTTGCTAGATCCTTAAAGGCATCAACATTAACATATGCTTTCACAAACCCAGTAACGAAGTTACCTATCTTACTTAGTATTCCCTTATCGTTTATCTCAGTGCTTTGTTTAACTTGCTCTAGATAATTATCATAAGCTTCTTGGGTTACTGTACGATTAAATTCTTCATGTACTATCTTAGCACCTTTGGGTATCGCATATTCAATGGCTTGCTGCTGTGCTAGATAATCTGCTTGTAGTTTCTCTTGTACTAATAAACGCCAAGCTACGTTAGTATTACTAGGTCCTGGATTATAGGAATAAATAATGTCATTGACTTGGTTTTCGGTTAGTGGTTTATCAACGGTTGGGGTCTTGGTATTATTGGCACTAGCTATCTTACTAGCTGCAGTACCGGCAATGTATACTTTATCACCTGCAATTGATGTTATAAAATGTCCACTTGGATCACTATACTTATAGGGGTTATTACTCGCAAAGCTGTATCTGTTTTGCGATAATGGATTACTATCACTTCCCTTATATGTGTCTATTGAGATAAACTGGGTTAACTTTGTATGATAGTATCTAGCTCTTAAGTATTGTAGTGATTGATTATCATGGACTTCACCTTTATACCCATATTCATTAAACCCATCAATGATCCCTTCACTTAAACTGCCATAGGGGCTATATGCGTATTCCTTGTCATCATGCATAACAACATTACCATACCCATCATAGATATAGGCTTCATTATCCTCATATATTCTATTTAAGCCATAAGTATTAGTTGTTAGGTATGGGGTTAATACACCATCAGTTGTTCGATATTCTTTGGTTTGAATCAGCTAATCCATACTATCCTAGACATATTCAATCTTAACTGATTTTGAAGCATCAGCACTATAGTATTCTTGTTTGATCAAATTACCTTTATCATCATAATCATAAACAGTATACTCTTGATTTGGATCAATCTTTTTAACTAGTTGATTAAGCGCATTATATACGTATTGGTTACTATTCCAATTCAGTTTTTGTTTTGAATCACTGTCTGCTTAAAGTATTATTCTGGTGCAGATAAAAGGAATTGATTTCCCCGACTCACAACCGCTGGTAGTATTGATGTTTTAAAGGTTTTTAGTATATATTCAAAATGGCCATTTATATGCCAAATGGGTAATCAATAATGATTCAAAAGGATATTTTGTATTCTTTTTGTGAATGATCAGACACAATACACACTATTCTTTTAGCCAGTACTTACTTCCTTCTGATTGAATTAGTAATTGAAGAAACTCATCCAAATCACATGCTATAGTATTCCAATCACTTGGCATTTCTTCAAAGTAGCAATCTATAACTTTTTTTTCTTTATTTGATATATCAAACGCTAAATAATTATTCTCACCAATGTACTTCGCAAAAATCAGTAGATTATTATTCCAATCTTCTTCAAAAGTTGATTTGGCGAGATTATTAGCACTAATAATTTCATCGCAACTTAGAAGTAGAAATCCATCTATTCCCTCATAATCATACAAGCGAGCACCATTATATTGTGTTAAGAATTCTCTTAACTGAGTTGGTAATCCGGTTTCAATACTATCATTCAAAACTTCAATTTGATGTTCATCTGCAGCCACATTCATTCGACATAATACAATAATCTCATTCCCATCAGAATCCAATTTTGTCAACTGAAATTCTTGCCTGTTCGCTACAATTTCATTAAGTTTTTCTAATCCTCGCATAAGTCGATCCCTCCATTCTATTTGTTTTTAAGGATAACTTCTCCACCAATTTGTAAACGGTTGATGTTCAAATGGCTGAATTAATGGCACAAGGTTTTCGAAACTATTATCTCCACCTTTTGATAATGGCTTTATGTGGTGAATATTTATTTCACCCTCTGGCCATGGTCTTCCTTGTTCTATCCACCATTCTTTAAATAATTTCTTGTAAGAATCAGTAAATTGTGGTCTTAGTAATTTACTATTATTTGGTTCATAAGGTCCGGTCGGTAACTCAACTTTTCCATAACCATCAACTTCAACTTCTGGGTATGAAACACCTTTGGAGTTTAGCTTTGCCCTTTCTTCATTCATATCATCTTGAATAATAGGCTTTTGATTCAGAGTGCTAACTACCTCTTTGGCTACCCCTAATACTAACAAATTACCACAGGAATATGTGACACTCAATAAAGTATTCACTATCCCTCGATAGATATTTCTTCCTGCTGTACTAGAGCGATACTCAGCTTCTTCATCACTTAGACGTTTACCATCAAGCCCTGTCTTTGTTGCTCCGCTGAAATACTTATTAGTAGCCAATCCTGTTTCAACTGTGCCAGATACCATACCAGTTAATCCCATTCCGGCACCTAATGTAGCTAATGGAATAGCTAATGGTGCTGTAAATGGTGTTAAAAGCGCTAATGTAGCTCCCACATATGATAACACCGATATACTAATGCTAACTAACGCAATAGTATCAAAAACATCTATTAATTCATCTAAATGATCATCAGTATACTCAGCGACTTTATCCAGTAATATTGTATCATCTTTATTACCTGTACCACCATACTCTTCACCACCAAGGTATACATCATCTGTCTTAGTATCATATGGATTATCATAACGATTGGTATGATCGGTAACGAACCCTTTATAACCAACCAAATCATCAAAGTAAGCATAATCATATATACCCCTGTTTATCCTAACATCATCGTTGGGATGTTTTGTTTTTGTGACATAGTTATAGACAACGTTATCTGATAAATAGACATCATTCAATAGTTGGTTAGAATAATCATAGTATACATTACTTGATGAGGTATTATTACTTGGGTTATTTGTTGGGGGACTTGGATTGGTTGGGGGACTTGGATTAATAGTTTCACCATCATCAGGATCAGGCTGAGGCTTAGGTATTCTTCCACCAAGTTCATTCTCGATTATTGATACTATCCTATGTCCACTTGGATCACTATACTTATAAGGGTTATTACTCGCAAAACTGTATCTATTTTGCGATAAAGGATTACGATCACTTCCTTGATATGTGTCTATTGAGATAAACTGGGTTAACTTTGTATGATAGTATCTAGCTCTTAAGTATTGCAGTGATTGATTATCATGGACTTCACCTTTATAACCATATTCATTAAACCCATCAATAATG
>JAQUCI010000113.1 GCA_028686295.1 Erysipelotrichaceae bacterium
TTCCTTTACAGTGATCATAATGCCCATGAGACAAGATTATATGATCAATACCGTCAATGTTCAAATTAGCTTTTATCGCATTCTTTAAAAATACATCTGATTGTCCTGTATCAAACAAGATTATCTTATCATCAACTTCGATAAACAATGATAGACCATGTTCAGCAATGTACCCTCTTTTTCTGACTTTATCATCAGTTAAAACTGTTAATCGCATAGAATTTACCATTATTACCTTTCAACAATTATATATACCCATTATTGACATACGTCAATTAAATAAAAAGATATCTATTAAGATATCTAACGTCGATTTTGTCCGTGACGCCAACAATTACCTCTGCAAAAACGCCCTGTCTTATCTTCGATACATACGATCGTATTCGATTGACATGTTGGACATAGATACTCACCAGATTTTATATTTTTTAAATTTTCATAACTTTCTCGCCATTTTTTTCCACATGTTGTACACATTACATCACAAATATTACGAGTATATGTTCCACCTTCGATCTGGATCCCTTTAGCATTAACTAAACTATCTGCGATCTTCTCACGAGCTGATAATAATATCCTTTGAAAAGTAGGTCTTGAAACTTCCATTCTTATTGCACATTCTTCTTGTTCTAATCCAACTAGATCCTTTAAACGAATAGCTTCTAATTCCTCAAACAAAAGCGTATTAGCAACTAAGTCACTGCTCACTTCATCACTTGGCACAAAAGCAGAAACTGTTGGAATATTTTCAATTCGCCGCCATTTAATTGGTCTTGCCATTTAATCACCTCATATTTTCATACACTATTATGATAATGTAATCTTTATAATAAAACAACTAACTCCAACAAAAAGAGCACAGTTAAACTGAGTTCTTTTTGAAAGATTAAGGAAAAATGAAAACATTTTTCGCGATACGATTACTTGTTTAATGATTTTAAAACTACTTCAGCTGCTTTGATCAACGGATAGCCAGCTGGAGATGCTGTCAATAATGGTTGTGTACCAATCTGTGTCATCAATAGATCATGAACAGTCATATGATTTTGGATGATCACACCCATAACATTTGTCAGTTCACCAGCGCTTTTACCACCTAAGACTTCTCCACCTAAAATTACGCCTGTTTGTTTCGAAACGATTAATTTAACGGTCTCTTTATGAGCATCTGCTATCTTACCTGGATGACGATTAATGCCAGTAAAACTCCCTGTTACGACCTTAAAGCCTTCACTAGTAGCTGCACTTTCAATCAATCCAGCAACACCAAAGGCTGTATCGCCAATACAAGTTGAATAAATGCCCACAGTTCCTCTAAATGCTGAATGAGTATTTAATTCATAAAGATTTAAACCAGCTGTCCTAGCTTCTGTACAAGCTGTTGAAGCTAACATGATCCGACTAATCTTGCCAGTCGCGAAATCTCTTTTTTCGGCACAATCACCAGCCGCATATATATCTTTAACACTTGTCCGACGATACTGATCCGCACTAATAAAACCATATTCATTTAATACTAAGCCCATATCTTTAGCAAGATCAGAATTAGGACGATAACCCAAGGATAAGATCACTGCATCCGCTTCAAGTTCAACACCATTATTTAACTTAATTTTTTCAACTTTGCTTGTTCCAAGGATAGCCTCAATACCACAACCTGTCATAACGTTGATACCACGCTCGATTAACAAAGTTTGTGCTTCTTTCGCAAATTCTTGATCAAAAGTCGCACCTAAGACATTAGGTAATATCTCAACCAAGGTAACTTCTTTACCAGCTTTGTTTAGTTCATCGGAAACTTCAACCCCGATAAAGCCAGCACCCACAACTACGATACGCTTAAAATCTTTTAACTTATCATGAAATTCATCAAGATAAACCTTATTTTTAGGAATCGTAAAGACGTTCTCTAATTCGGTCCCTTTTAACCATTTTGGAACTACAGGTAATGAACCAGTCCCTAAAATCAACTTATCAAAAACAACATCTTCACTATTTTTGATCTTACAAGTCTTGGTCTTAGTATCGACCGACAAAACCTCATCAACTAATATTTCAACACCAAGATTAACAAGGCCACCATCAGGAAGTATATTATTATCGCTTGTTTGAACTGATGAAAAAATGTAGGGAATTCCACATGGAATCATCACTTTCTCTTCCTTACGAATGACCATGACCTTTTTATCAGGATAATTTGATTTGGCGGTCATAGCAGCTACAAGGCCAGTTGCGCTACCTCCAATAACTAATACATCTGTTTGTTTCATTTTGCCTCCATTGTACTTACCTTTGTAAATACATTCACAAAATGATTATAGTCCCGTTATGAGCATACGTCAATTATTGTTTTTAAATAGGCAGGATTATCCTACCTATTTAATACTACTTTTCACTCTCAAGATCATCTAGTCTTTTTTTGATGCTAGCAAGTTGATTTTCTAAGTTTTTAGCTTGATCTAATAAGACTTGTTTCTCATCTTGTGCATACATATTATCCTGTGGATACGCATAATTATGATATGGATAAAGATCACAAGCATAATACATCCTTCTATAACCACGTCCTCTATTAAAACCAAAACCACTTGCATATCCTAAACGAGCAAAACCAGCACAATAGCCAGCACCCCTACCTGTCATTGGACCATAACCCATCGGCCCCATTCCATCTCCTCTTGGCATAAGTTCACCACCCTTCTTTCATTTTGTCGTTTTTTTGATGATAACGATCAATCACAAGATAAACTACAATTGCACATTTAAACACTAAATTAAGATAGTTCAAATAATCAATGTCATTAATTCTTAGACAAAAAGAAATCTTATCACTGAACTTTTTTGAAGATAATCTGTTAAACAAGATCGTATTCAATTTGATATTTGACATTTTCTCAACAGAAGCTTTATCTATGTACTTTCGCAATTTATCCTCCAATTCATTATAAGCATATGCCCATTATCATAATAATACTGTTATTGGCATATGTCAATAACTAAAATAAAAACTATCCATTTATTGGATAGTCTTAGATCAACTTTATTCAGCTATCATTTTATTACTAAACAACAATTTGTAGATATAAACCCCAAAGAAACTGATTGCAGATACTACTACGATTGCCGCTCCGGACGAAATATTAAGCTCATAAGCTATCAATAATCCAAGCAAACAGAATATATTGCCTAAAACAATGGCATATATCATTCTTTTATTTAGGTTTTTACTTAACATTCCTGCTGTAGCAGCTGGAGCGGATAACAATGCGATAACCAAGATTATCCCAACGACCCTGATCAATACGATTACCGTCATAGCGATCAATATCATTAACATATATTCTAGAAAAGTAGTCTTTATACCAATGATCGTCGCAAATTCATCATCAAATAAATACGACTTCCAGTAATCAAATAAAGCAACGATCACGATGACTACGATCAAAGTAGCTACTATCATCAACCAAAGATCCGCCTTAGTAACCGATAATATATTGCCAAATAAATAAGAACTTAAATCTGGAGGATATCCAGGCATCAAAGTTATAAAAATTACACCCAACGCCATACCGAGTGACCAAAACAGACCAATGATAACATCTGATTTGATCAAATTGTTACGTTTAATATAGCCAATTCCCAATGCAGCCAACAGAGAAAAGATGAAAGCACCAATCAATGGTTCAAACCCCAAAAGATAACCAAGTCCAACTCCACCATAAGATGTATGAGCGATACCTCCGCTCATCATCACTAATTTCTTTTCAATGATAATCACTCCGATTATCCCGCAAACGATACTCGCTAAAAATCCAGCTAAAACTGCGTTTTGTAAGAATTGATACTGAAAAAGTGCACTGATCATGATTTCTGAACCTCTTGATGTTCTTTCAATACGCGATGTGGTATACCATGTGCTATCAATTCTACCGGGCAACCATATAATTTATTTATCGTATCTTCACTGAATTCAGGGCTACCGTGATATACCAAGCTTTGATTCATACAAGCTAAACTATGAACTTGAGATGAGATAGCTAGTGTATCATGAGTTACCAAAACAATCGTCATTTTCTTATTAAGTTCTGCAAGTAATTCATATATATTCTTACGAGCAGTTGCATCAACACTAGCTGTTGGTTCATCTAACAATAAGATCTTGGGATTTGTGGCCAATGCTCTAGCAATCAACATCTTTTGAAATTCTCCACCAGATAGTTCATTTATCTGTCTTTGCTTTAAATGTGCCAGACCAACTCTATCTAACAACTCAAGTGCTAATTTAAAATCACTTTCATCATAATGATGAAATAATGATAATGATCTCTTTAACATACCACTTAATATGACTTCATTAACAGTGATAGGAAATGATTTATCGACTTCGGAAAACTGAGGTACATAACCAATCATTTTTCTAGCATCTTCAATCTTATCCCCATATATGCTTACCTTACCTTTGACAGATGGCACAAGACCGATCAATGCTTTCAATAAAGTAGATTTACCACTTCCATTTGGTCCAACGATTCCCAAATATTCTTTATCCTTAATTATCAGATTAATGTTATCTATGGCCAATTTCTTACCGT
>JAQUCI010000016.1:0-9747 GCA_028686295.1 Erysipelotrichaceae bacterium
AGAATCGCAAAGGACGTGAATTACCAAACAAACGATTCTCATTACTTCTAATCTGCATATATCCAGTAAAATGCTTGTTAAAGGTATATACCATATATCTACCTTTAAACAAAGTCACCGTTGATGAGCTCTTACCGTTTTGCGTCCTTTGTTGAATATGAACATCAGCCTGTCTAAACTTAACATCATGATAATCTCCATATAAAAGGTCATTACTAGTATAAATATTTCCCATTGATAATAACTCAGTATCCCTAATGAATTCACGACTAAACCCCTCTTTGGTATTAAATTCAATATTATCAAACTCTTTATCAAGCATACTCTTCACTATTTGATATTTTACTTGTGTCTTATAATCATTCGCAAATTTACTATATACAAATAGCATTATCCCTGTAGCGATAAAAAATGGTATCACCGCCAATGAGCGATAAGAAAAAAAACTCAAGATGAAGATGATTACCATGATGATCATCCCAACAAACGATAACAATGCTTTCTTTCTCAATTGTTCAAGATAACTATACTGTTCCATTATTTCCCTTTCTAATCTTTATGATGACATTCAATAGATAATGACCAATCGTAGCGTTTAAGAAAATCATGAAACTAGCTTTCATCATCCTAACTAATACATTCATGATATAAGGTATACCATACATCACATCTAACCATAGTGGTGTTAAGATAAGTTGAATACATATCTCAATCGCTAAGACAGCAACTAACCAGTTGGCCATATGATAGCGCGAGTTTTTCTCTGTATAGCGCTTCTTAAAATAATTTATGATAAAGATCAATAATGTTAAGATGCTCAAACAAGCCAAGCTCAATAATATCTTTATATCACTAGTGATCATGATCACTGAATCATTGACATTTAACGATTCACTAGCAATAATTCCGACCATCGTTAATACCAAGATCATAAAGATAAGTATATATACTAATCGATATACCTGTTTAGTATTCATTTTATTCCATTTACTAAACCAAATAGCCGGAATGATAGCTATTAAGACCTTGTTTAAAGTAAATCCTAAGAAAGGAAATCCACTAGGATTGATCAAAACATCCAAAATATCTTGAGTTAGACCACCAATAAATGCCCAAGCTGGACCCATGATGGCTCCCATTAACATAAGAGGCAATTGACTGAATCCGATTTTTAAACTCATCGCCCCAAACAATGGTATTTGCATTGAAAAAGCGGAAAGTACTAAGGACAACATGATCAAAAAAGCAGTAATGGTTATATCTTTGATATTAACCTCAAGCGGGAAATAACGAAAGATAATATAACCGATCAAGATTATCATAAGTAATGCTATAGCTTGAATGATTAAAACTTCCACTTACTCTTTCTCCTTAAATAATGCCCTTACTAATGAGATAAAATATAAAGAGCCAGTAATGACAACACTGCCTTCTTTATAAAAGGATCTAGCATCCTCTATCGCTTTATGATAATCTTCAATAACCTTAACTTCAAGTCCTTTGGCTAAGTTTTTAGCTGAAATTGATCGTTGATTTTCAAAATGAGTGATGATAACCTCATCAACACAACACTTAAGATCATTGATCATTTGTTGATATTGTTTATCCTTCAAAGCACTAAAAACGACAACAACTGGCCTTTTTAATAATTTAAGATTCTTTGATAGAGCTAATATTCCATGTTCGTTGTGAGCCCCATCAATTATCGTTAATGGGTTATGAGCGACTATCTCAAATCGGCCCTTCCAAAAGGCTTGATGTAACCCTTGATAGATAGCCTCAACATTAATCTTTAACAATCCTTTTTTCATTAGATGATCAGCTACCATTAATGCTAAGGCTGCATTTTTGATCTGATATAAAGCGATCGTATTAATATAAGCATCATGATATTCTAGATAAGTAAATGTAATACCATCATCTAGTCGATAATCAACAATGTCTTCAAGTTGATATATGGTCGCATGTTTTGATTCAGCAACACTCGCAAACACCTCAAGACACTCTTTTTTATCTTCAGCTGTAAAAACCAATCCATTATCTTTTATGATCCCAGCCTTTTCATATGCGATCTTAGCTAATGTATCACCAAGATATTCCATATGATCAAAGCCAATATTAGTTATGACACTAGCAATCGGAGTGATGATATTAGTTGGATCAAGCCTACCTCCAATCCCTACCTCATAAATTACATAATCGACTTCTTTTGAAATAAAATAAATGATCGAGATGATCATATCGATCTCAAACATAGAAAGATCAAAATCATGCCAATATTCATAATACTGATTAGCGATCTTTAATAGATCATCATCAGTTATAAACTCATCATTGATACGAATACGATCATTATGACAGATCAAATGTGGTGAGGTAAAAGTACCAACCTTAAATCCGGCATTTTGTAAGATACTCCTTAGATAGTTAGTTACGCTTCCCTTACCATTAGTACCTGCTACATGAATACATTTTAACTGACTTTGAGGATTGCCCAACTTATCGATCAAAAGATGATAATCGTTAGGTCTTACCTTTGCGGATGTCTTTCTTTTGGTTATCTCATTGATAAATGCTTGTGCACTTTTATACATATATGTTCTCAATCTGCCAGTTTATCGCTAACAATCCATGATCGATCAGATATTTATTAGTCTTGGAAAAATGACGAGAACCAAAAAAACCTTGATATGCACTAAGCGGTGAAGGATGAGGTGCCTTTAACAGTAAATGTTGGGGATTAGTTATGATGTTAGCTTTGTTTTGAGCTGGCTTACCCCATAATAGATAAACGATTGGCCGATCTTGTTGATTTAACAATCCCAACACATGATCAGTAAAGATCTCCCAACCTTTATTACGATGACTTAACGGTCTAGAGTCTTCAACAGTTAAGATCGCATTTAACATTAGAACCCCCTGTTTTGCCCAAGACAACAAATACCCATTATTAGGTATATAACATCCAAGATCATCTTGTAATTCACGATATATATTAATAAGACTAGGAGGTATCTTCACTTTTGGCCTGACCGAAAAACACATACCATGTGCTTGATGAGGTTGGTGGTAGGGATCTTGACCAATGATCACGACTTTTACATCATTTAGATCAGTATAATAAAAGGTCGAAAATACATCTAATTTTGGTGGATAGATTTTTTTGTGTTCATACTCCATCTTTAGAAAAGTAGCTAATTCCTTGAAATAAGGCCGTTTAAACTCATCGTTTAAAAAAGGATCCCAATTATTACCTAATATCATCTTTCTCATTTTATCTCGCCACGCTCTTGTAACCATTCGTTAGCCATTTCATTTATCTGTGCCTGCGCTTCACTTACTGTTATCGTATGTGCAAACAGATCTCTAATAACACTCAACAGATCAATGTCATAATACATTTGCCAAGCTCTGATAGTCGTATCATTTGATAACGCCAAAAAAGGTTCTTCACTACTATATTTGTAAGCAATTATCATATCTTGCTTATTTTGATCAATGATATTTAAAGCTGATTCATCATTAAACTCGATCACTAAAGCAAGATCTGTTTCATCAATCAACCTTTGTAATCCTAACTCACTTCTGATCAGCATTAACAATTGGTGAGCCAAGTTAGGACACTCTGAGTCAACACTTATGGCATAACCATCAATATCTACTAATGGTTCTAATATATGACCATTATAACTAGGCATCCGCGAGAACCGATAATTTGTCTTATTTAACTTTTCGTATTCATTATAAAACATCCATGGTGATACCATCGTAAATAAAGCACTTTGTTTACTCAATACTTCCTCATAACGAAAACTATGATCATTGTCTTTATCATCATTTAAAGACCAATCATATTTACCTAATTCATACACAAATCTCAATGATCCTTTAAAAGCCGATGTTGTAAATCCTGGATCATCTGCTTTATTTTTCTCAAACATTTGCCAACCACCAGCAGTTAATACTGTATAAAAACTATACTTTTCGTTCAAGGCAATTGGTAGATACTCCTCAATATCAAGAGTTTCAAACTTATTTGCTTGATAAGTGATCCTCTCAAAAATTTCTTCCCAAGTATCAATGCTATCAGGTAGTCCATCTAGATCTGAATCAAGCAAACTTAGTCCGGCCTTAGTTAATAATTCTTCATCATAAGCAAACAAAAATCCCTGATATGCTATCGGTACAAAGCGATATTCATCTTCGTTTATCACTTGCGCAAATTTTTCGACCATGTATGGCTTAAAACTATCAAAGGTATTCTCATCCACAGTCAAAACTTTATCCATTAACAAGGGTAGTTCATATTCACTTATGTAAATAAGATCATAGCGTGGATTATTTAGATAATAGATTGCACTCCTGTCTTTTACTACCTCATAATTTATATGATCAATATATTCTGGAAATGTTTCGTTCCATAATTTCACCACCGCTAGCCCAAATTCTTCATTTGGCACAGCGATTAGCAATTCATGTTCTTTTTCAAGTAAATAAGTATCCGATCTATCATCAAAACAGACAACGCCATTGCCCATTTCACAATCAACAGTAGATGTGCACCCGGTAAAGATAACCAAGAACGATAAGAACAATATATAATGAATTTTCATGAATATATGGTAACACAATAATCTAACATTTGTTTAATGATTCAAAATAAATTTAATTTCTTTTAGTATTATTAATGATCGAACTTATTTTACCGTTTTCGATCGTGATAATACGATCAGCCAACTTCTTGGCTTCATATTCATCGTGAGTCACATAGATAGTGATAGCACTCATTTTGTCATGTATAAACCGGATTAACTCACACATCTCATCTTTCAATTTTCGGTCAAGATTAACCAATGGTTCATCCATCAAATAGATCTTCGCATTACGCACTACAGCTCTACCTAGCGCCACTCTTTGTTGTTGACCAGCAGATAACTGTGATGGCTTGCGCTTTGCTAGGTCTATTATGTCTAACAATCTCAGGGTATCATTAACACGTATAGGAATCATCTCTTTGGTATATATTAAACTTAATCCATAAGCGACATTATCAAAAACACTTAAATGCGGAAATAATGCATTATGTTGAAAGATCATAGCGACCTGTCTTTGATGTGGTGGTATCGTTATCGCATTGACACCATCAATCATGATCAATCCCTCACTGACCTCTTCTAATCCAGCTATTATCTTTAATAGCGTTGTTTTACCAATTCCTGATGGTCCTTGGATTACGATCAATTCATTATCCATGATCTTTAAGTTGATATCATCTAAGATCAATTGTCCATCATTATATTTTTTCTTAACCCCTATAATCTCGATCATGACCTTACCTCTATCACCATTATATATTTACAACGGATAAAATGCCAAGAAAAGCTTAGTTTCACTTTATCTAACTAATTAACTATCTTATAATTAAAGCAACAAGGAGAACATAATGAAAAAAGGTATCTATTCATGGTTTGGTTATTCTTTGCCTTTTAGTGAAAGGATAAAATTAATAAAAGAGATTGGTTTTGAAAGAGTTATGTTATGGTGGGGAGATGATCGCAATGATCTAGATGGCTCAAAATACGATCATCCTCAGATCGTAAATGATCTTGGATTAAAGATTGAGAATGTCCATCTACCCTTTGATGGTATTGGCATTCTTTGGAAAGATGAAGAAGAAGCCAACAAAAGAGAACAATCAATAATTAAGCAAATAAATGAACTAGGTAAATATGATGTCGATACAGTTATCATGCACATTACCAACGGTAGTAAGTTGCCACCGTTGACCACGACGATGCTTGATCGAATCACAAGGATCAACGATGCTGCCAAAGCTAATGGTATTCGTCTAGCCTTAGAAAATCTAAAAGTTATCGAAGCCTTAGACTTCATCTTAACTAACATCAAAGATCAAAACGTCGGCTTCTGCTATGATAGTGGTCATCATCGTTGTTACAGCCCTGATCAAGATATCTTAAGTCGCTACGGTGATCGATTATTTGCGATACATCTTCATGATAATTTCGGTGATAGTGATATGCATATGTTACCATATGATGGAAATATTGATTGGGATTATGTAAAAAATGGAATTGGTCAATCGATATATGATCGCAGTTTAACCTTAGAACTTGAAGGTAGTAAACATTCTGGCTATCATCATCTATCTGCAAAAGAATTTCTTGAACTTGCATATCAAAGGCTTCAACAATTAGACAAATAGATAAAAGCACACTTTGATATAAAGTGTGCTTTTGATTTAAGCTTTAAACAATACAGGATCATCCGGAGCCTTTTTGGTATTTGTTTCAAAAGGCACAAACCCAAATGCTTCTTTAAAGAAGAAATTGAATATACCTTCAAAACTCTCTATTATGTCTAATTCAGCCACATATCCATCACCTGTTTTTTCGTTTGGTGTGATCAAGACGATCTTAATCTTACCATCACCTGTTAAACTGATCCTATCAGCGGTGTCTACTTGTTTGCCAACTTTTGGATCTGGTTTTCCTTTAAATTGGTTAAATGTCCAATTTAGACCTTCTCCTATCAGTCCTTCCATCAACTTATCCACTACTTGTGAGCGTGTTGCTATATCCTTAATTTGTAGTGATCCCAATTCATCATAGAATATTTCATAATTATTCTTTAAGTGTTTACCTACAAACCCACCAAACCATTTTTCAAATTTCTCACTTACGCTTGGTGATCGCATTAATTTGTTGAACTGCTTCACTCCGGCTTTTTTCATTGCTTCGCCTGTTAGATCTCTACCTGCCAACATAATAGCATCAAAGACATGATAGTTGCCCGTTTTTTCAATATTATCTTGAATATTCTTAGCCACCTTATAAACAAACCAACCTGCAAGACAAGTACCTGCTTTTTTAATACTGATATTCTCTCCAGTAGCTATGCCCATCAAGAAATTCTCAATCATGACATCAATACGTTTTAAAGCATTCAATTTATCAAGACGCATTGCAAAATCCATGCTTGAAATACTTTGATCATCACTTAGATCAGCTAATAATTCGGCGATGAACTCCACCGTCATTTCTTTTGCCGGTGTTAAGATGATCTCTCCACTGCCTGTATAAACAGTCATCAAATAAGAGAATGCTTGATCTCCCAACCACTTGATCCAATCTGCCCAATACTCTAGTCTTTCTAAGGTCTTACCTGTCTCTATCAACTCTTGAGCATCTTTTGTATAATACTCAATCGCTTCTTGACATATTTGTTTATTGATCAGTCTTAACTCATTGGCTGATAACTTCTCTTTATTCTTACGAAGTTGCATAGCAACGTTTTGACTAATACCCCCAACACGACCAATAATACGCTTCATCTTGGCTAATTCTTTAGCTCGCTCTTCCATTGGACCAGGGCCGCCACCAATTAAATGAACCGGTAATGGTAATTGATACGTTTTATCTTGATAATCACAACTAATTGGAAGTGTTACATAATAAGGATTCTTGTTATCTTCTACTAAAGCTTCCTGTGGTTTAAAATCAAAACGTTTGATATTACTTGCGACTGCTTCGATCTCATATTTAAACTTAGTACATAATATTTCTGTTTTATCATTAGTGCCACTAAGTTTATTGAAATTTGGCTCAAAATCATCAGCATCAACAACGATGACTTTGTTCTTTTTATTGACTATTTGTTTCACCACTAGATGAAGATTAAATCTTGTTGGCTTAACATCACCATATTCACTTGTTTCTTCATTGTCAAACGCCATAAACTGTACTTTATCATCAACCATCTTAACATTACTTATACTCAATCCTTCAGGATAAAGATCAACTAGAACTGTGCTTTCAGCCTTTTCTTTTTCATTTTCAGCTGTGATATTGATATAAAAGCTCTGTTTTTGCATGATCAGTTTATCTGGTCTAGTGCTTTGATTATTTACCTTTAAGAGATAGTTGCCATCATCATTTACTTCATATTCGATCGCAAATGGCGCTTCATCGGTTTTGTTGATCTTAATCTTATCTGGTTTATTTAAGAAATCTGTCGGTATAAATGGTGTTTGATAAACATCATTATCCCCAAGCAATAAATTTAGCGTCATTTGAAGATAATCACCTTGTTCGGGATAATCTATATATGGATCACCTATTATCCTAAATACTACATTATTAGTAAAACTACCTTCATTGCCTGCAAATTTTATCGTAATGCTTCCTTGATCTGGCTTTGCGCTACCAACTTCGTCTGGTGCATATATCGTCGCTCCCATATAGTTTCCTACTAACTGTTGGTCATCGATCTCTAGATATTCCTTCTTTATGAAAGTGATCATTTTTGTAAGATCTGGACGATCAATCTCTTCGTTGTTTTCGTTTATCTCTACAATCCGTGCATACACTGTTACCGGACTTGCACCAATTCTTACAGCATCATTGAAGTCCTTTCTCAAACACATACGATAACGACTCTTTTTATCTTCATCTTTTTTATCATCTTTATTATTTGCCGCTGCTGCTCCAGCTGCCGCTGTTGTGGCTCCCAACACAGCCACCACAACGGCTTCTGGTAGTGAAACAAAAGACTCACCTGCGGTATCATCAGCATCAGTAGTTATATCAACATTGACATTTCCTTGCTCGTTATCTATATCTTCGCTAGTTGGTACTACTCCTAATTTTCCTTGATAAACGCGTTCACGTTTTAGTGTAATATTTACATCAGTTACCTCTTGAACATACTCTTCAAACTTAGGTATCAAAACATCATACCAAAATGTTTCTTCCTTTTCGTTAAATATTTCCCATTGTTCTTCCCAGCCTTCTCCCATGCCACCAGCCAGGATCTTATATCCTAAACTAACGCGAATCTCCAAAAACATACAACCGCCAATATTTTCATCATCGATCAATACATATCCATCTATACTATAAGAAGAGTTCATACCTGATTCAGGATTTTCCATAAAGGTTTTGCTACCTTTTTCCTTTATGATTGCGGGTTGTCCAGCTATGCTAGTCAAAGTAAAGTTATCCAATTTAGATTCGATGAAGTATTCCCAAGAACCTAATTCAAACCTAATCAAATTAGTAACATTAAACGTTCCTTTTGCATAGATACGTTTCTCATCATCTTCATACACAAATTTATGTTCTAGTTCTTCTTCATGATAAATACTCAATCGTTCATCATATGATGGGTGATCAATATATACTCGATCAATATTTTCATACGGTCCACCCTCATAAACTGGTCCATTTAAGAATTTATCATATATATAGTCACTTCTTATCTCATCATCAACATCAATATCTCTAAGATATACATCTTTAACTATATAATCTTTTGTATCAAAGGCACCATCGTATACATTCTTTGAAATAGAAAGAGCCAAAATAGGATTAACAACAATGGCCAGAAAAAATAAACAAGATAAAATAACAGTTATCAGTTTTTTCATACTTTGGCTCCTTTATGTTTAGATGAGGTTATTAGTTTTATCGTAATGGCTAAGATCATCAACAATATACCACCAACATAACCACTATTATTAAACCCTATCACTGATAAGGGTAAGCTTAAACCAAAACCTAAGGTAACTCCTGCCATTAACATAGTTACACCTTTTGGTCCTTTTTGATTTAGAACATAAAATGATCGACCTAATATTTGCTTGATAATACCGTTACCAATCATTGTTTTAAATGAAGTGATCATCAAAACAATGGCTGCCATCGAATTAATCAAGATCATATCATTTAC
>JAQUCI010000016.1:9847-19232 GCA_028686295.1 Erysipelotrichaceae bacterium
AACTCTTTTGCGAAAAGAAACATGTTAATTTTATGAAATCATTATAAATGATAATTTTCACAAACACAAGTAACTAAAAAAGGCCTTTTGGCCTTTATAACTGTAAAAGTTCATTCATTGCTTGTTTGTATCGTTTTTCTTTGTTAATCAATTCTTCTTGATCTTGCCCAAAGATGCAATAATATATTTTACATTTAGGTTCAGTACCTGATGGCCGGATTGCTATCCAACTTCCATCAGCTAAGAAGTATTTTATAACGTCCGCCTTTGGTAGATCTAGATTAATCGTCTTCTTTAGTTCATATGCTTTTTGTGCTTGATAATCTTCATAACGGACAACCCCAACACCAGCGATCGTTTTTACTGCGTTATTACGTAATCGATCCATGATATCTTTGATCATTTGAGCTCCTTTAGCACCAGTCGCTGTTATTGATTGTTGTGTTTCATTATACCAACCTAATTGTTGATATAGATCAATTAGTACATCCCACAAGGTTTTATTAAAGTATTTATAATAAGCCGCCGCCTCAGCAATGATCAAACAAGCCTGGATAGCATCTTTGTCACGCACAAAAGGTTTGATCAGATAACCATAGCTTTCCTCATATCCAAACATAAACTCATATTCTTGATCTTGTTCATATTTAGCAATCTGATCACCGATATATTTAAACCCAGTAAGCGTCTTTATCGTTTTTACACCATATTTATCTGCCACTTTTTCACCAAGATCACCTGTAACGATCGTATTAAACATAATTGGTTTTTTAGGCATAGTCATATTTTTCAAATTTTGTGAAAATACATATTCAAGTAATACAGCTCCAGTTTGATTACCGGTCATTAATTTATATCCATCTTTATGCTTAACTGCTATGCCAATTCGATCAGCATCAGGATCAGTTGATAATACAAGATCAGCATCTATATCTTTAGCATACTTAAGAGCTAATTCATAAGCCTCTGCTTGTTCAGGATTAGGCGTTTTAGTATTACTAAATTTCTCATCTGGCATGCTTTGTTCATTCACCGTCACATATTGATAACCAGCTTGTGTCAAGACCGCTTCTACAGCTTGTAATGCAGTACCATGTTGAGGTGTGAATACGATCTTCAGATCTTTTTTATCAATCAATGGGTTTAATTGGATCTTTAGAACTTCATTGACATAAGCTATGTCAACATCACTTCCAATATGATTAATAAGAGCAGATTGTTCAGCATTTAACTCGATCTTGATATCAAGTTCATTATCGATATTTTTTATTACTGGTATTATTTCATCAACATATTCTGGGATCATCTGACAACCGTTTTCATCATAAATCTTATAACCATTATATTCTTTAGGATTATGTGATGCGGTGATGACAATACCGGCAAAACACTTTAAATATCTTATCGCAAACGATAACTCCGGAGTTGGTCTTAATGATTCAAATACATAGCTCTTAATATTATAGCTAGCCAATACTCTCGCTGATTCTTCAGCGAATTCTTTAGACATATGTCGATTATCATATGCAATGGCCACTCCTTTTAAACAAGCGCTAGTGCCATTTTTTACGATAAAACTAGCAAGACCAATGTTAGCCTTACGAATCGTAAAGATATTCATTCGATTACTACCAGCACCTAAAAGGCCACGCATGCCTGCTGTACCAAACTCAAGATTTTTATAAAAAGCATCATGTTTTTCTTCCTCACTCATGACCCTTAATTCCTGCTTAAGCTCTTCATTAACAGCTGGATGATCTAACCATTGTTGATATTTATTCATTATATGTACCTCTTTTATTAATAAAAAGAAGATGTAAACATCTTCAGTTAAAAACTACTCTTTACGATTATTAAGCTATTACTTTTTGTGTTCTTAATACTTCTTCAATTGAAGCGATAGCTACATCTTCGTCTTCACCTTCACACTTGATCGTAACTTCTGATTGTGTAGGAATACCTAACGACATAACACCCATTATCGATTTCATATTAACCGAGCGTCCTTTAAATGATACTGTTACTTCACATTTAAATTTACTAGCAGCATTAACCGCAACTGTAGCAGGACGTGCATGCAAGCCGACTGGATCGATCACAAAAACGGATACTTCTTTCATCTTATACCTCCCGTTCTTTCTTTATTTATTCTATATCATTTGCCATTTTATGACAAGCATAGTTTACCACACATATCATCTTAAAACTAGTTCACCAATCTTATCTATATTAATAGCATGTAATATTAATGTATCATTTGTATACAACGGCTTTGAACTGCGATGATGACGCAACCGTTTAGGATCTGACTCTAACTTGGGATTGATTATCACATCGTAAGATTTACCAGCGACTTTATTGGTAATCGTACGAAAGATCTTACTAAGATACACTTCTTTTAAGACCTCATTATCATTATTGACTACGACCAATCTGACATTAGTCACGATATAACGTTCATTACTAATCCCTTTGATCCCTTTGATCAAACTATAAAGATAGATGATACTTGCGATACCCGTTATCAGTAACATGATCAAAAATAATGGATAAAAGCTAGATATTGATGTCATGACATAATAAAAGAACCAAGTAATGATCGCTCCAGCGACTATCCCTAGCAACAAGATCTGATTTTTACTACGTTCTTGATCAAATACATTCGGTCTTAATTCCACTTTGATTTCTTCTTTTGGGTTCAGTTCATACTTTTTCATCTTATACCTCAGTCTTACATACTACTGTATTATACCATAATCATAAAAACAAACTTAATTTATTTATGATATGTTTCGTTATTATTAATCTTATATGCACGATAGATCTGTTCTAAAACTAGTAAACGAACATGTTGATGGGTAAAAGTCAATTTCGTTAATTGCCATTTTAGATCAGCTCTTGCTTTGACTTTGTCGCTAACACCAACAGAACCACCGATTATAAAAGTTATATCAGAATGACCATATGTATAAAGTTCTTGAATTTGTTTGGCTAATGTCACTGAATCGATCATTTCGCCACCAAGATCCAATAGGATAACATACTCACGCTCTTTAATCTGTTTTAAGATTCTTTCCCCTTCAACCTGTATTGCCTTAATGATCATATCATCATCAATGAGCATTTCATCATCAACTTCAATGATCAACAATTTAGTATAACTACTCAACCGTTTTTGATATTCAGCTATGAGTGTTTTTAATGCTTTTTCTTTGATCTTTCCTACAGCAACGATCTTGATCATTTAAGGACCACATTAATCTGATTGATTGTATCATTTCTTAAATAAGTGACCTTAATGACTTCTTCAGCTTCTTTGTTAGCTAAATATGATCTAATATCATCATTATTCATGATACTTTTATCATCAATATCTGTGATGATATCATACTGACGCAATCCCGCAAGATCTGCCGGTCCATCTGGATATATTGTACTTATCATGACTCCTTCAATATTCAATTTAACTTGATAGTGACTCTTAAGATAAACAGGCATACTTTCTAATGAAATAACTGAAAGCCCTAAATAAGTACGTTTAACCTCACCTGTTGCAAGGATCTTATCAACAACATCCTTAACTTCATTGATACCTATTACAAGTCCTGATCCATCATTAATCCCATTTGATGTCTTTGATGATACTACACCTATTAATTCTGAAGCCATATTAATCAAAGCCCCACCATTATTTAAAGAATAAACCGGTGTGGAAACCTGAAGTAATGGTAGTTGCCAATCACCATTTCCATCATTATCAAGATCTTTTATCACTGATCGATCCGCATTAGCGATTATCGATAAAGCATACGTGCCGGTTGATTGTGATCCTGTCTGATTACTACTTAACAATACCCATTCCCCTGTCTTAACAAGTGATGAATTGCCTAAGTTAAAAGCCTCAACACTAAATGGCACGATAGCTTTTAACACAGCAAGATCAGTAACGCTATCCTTGCCTAATATCTCAGCTTCGATAACAACATCGTTAGCGAAACTGATAAATACATCCCCACTATTATTAAGGATACTATTACTTGTGACGATGATAACTTCATCATCGCTTACACCATAGATCACACCACTTCCAACCAAGATAGAAAAGGCATTTTTTGATGTTACGCCGACCACTTTAGTATCAGTATTAGAAACAACTTTAGTGACATCACTTTCAATCTCTGTGTTTGACTGCCTGATCAAAGTCTGCCCTTGCTCATCATGAATGATCTTCTGAGCAACGACCAACTGATAAGTCAAAATGATATTCCATACTACCAGAATCACGATAACGATCGTTAATAGTTTACTCTTCATCATTTACCTCCAGTTAAAATGCTAAATTGCCCTGCTGTTTGTATCTTTACTTTATCATTAGTGATCTTGTTTTTAATAGTCTTTAAAGCAATTTCAGGTCGATTGGCTTCTTCGCTGATATGCGCTAATACAATTTCTTTTGTCCTATCACCAATGACTTGAGCTAAGATATCAGAACTAGTCTCATTATCAAGATGACCATTATCTGATATTATCCTTTGTTTTAATGGATATGGACGTCTTGAATCCATCAACATCTTTATATCATGGTTACTCTCCATCACATAATAATCTGCATTGGCGATCAATGGATAGTAATCTTGTTTTAGATAACCAGTATCCGTTATATAAACTATCTTCTCCATTTTATCTTCAATGATATAACCCAAAGTTAAGCCACTATCATGTGATAGAGGGATTGGATTGATCTTAAACTCTTTGATATTAAATGATGAAAAAGGAATCACTTGTTGCCAAAGATAACCATCAACCGCAAACGGTGAATATATCTTAGTGGAATTAAACATTCTTAATTGACTGATATGGTCACTATGGGTATGTGTTAAAAGTAAACCATCAACCGTATGATAATCAACATTAACAGATTCAAAACTCTTTAAGAGATGTCGCTTTGAAGAACCACAATCAATGACGATCTTAGTATCATTTCCAATAAGTACAAAGCAATTACCTTTCGATCCACTAGCTAATAGATGAAAGCGCATATTAACAACCTAACCAACGACAAGGATTATATCTTGTTCCTTGATATTCGATGACAAAATGAACATGTGGTCCTGTTGCTCTTCCTGTTTGACCGATTTGTCCAATTATCTCACCTTTTTCAACATTGACACCTTCAGAGAAATAACATGGTCTATTCATATGACCATAATAGGTACGATAGCCATTATTATGATCGATCCATACATAATAACCGTTGATACTATTATAGCCAGTCTTAACGATCGTTCCTCTATCAGCAGCCCTTACAGCACCATAACGTTCATATTTATTGACAACATCAATCGCCGTATGACCAGCATAACAATACCAGTGACAGGTTATCTTAACATTATCAACTGGATATCTAAATGAACCAGAACCAACACCAGGAATGATCTTAGTACCATATTCAACTACCTCCTGAATCGGTTCTAAAGTTATCTCTTCGGCTAAAACTTCATACTCCGCCATAACTCCATTGATATATACTTCTTCATAATAAACGTTCTTAGATCCGTTTTCTTCTCTTACTAGAACCTTATTCATCCCTTCTCTGATCTCGGGATTGGCCACATATCGGGTTGAAGGTGGATAAACGATTTCCTTAGCCGCTCTTTCCTTTGTGACTACGACATTGATCGGCGAATTAAAGAAGGTAACATTTAATTTTGTCCCAACCTTTAATAACTGGGTGTCCGTCTTTAAGATATCTGAATTCAAAGTTATCAACTGTTGAGTTGTTAATCCTACTTTTGAAGCTACACCCTCAACCGTATCATATTCAACTGTTTGATAAGTTTGTAACTCAGTTCCATATCCATAACTTAAAAAATAGATTATATCTTTTACTGATGTCAGTATATCTTTAAGCGAAGCATACCCCTTTGAGATAGAGATCGTCTCGATCACTTGAATTCCGATATCTCTTTCACCATATGTTGTTAGTGCCGGGGGTAACTGATTAACTGATATTAGTTCAAGCGCCTGTTCATCGATAAAATTTAATAGATACTGACGTTTAGCTTCGTCAAAATCCTCTTGATCTTTAACATAGATAACAGCTCCATTAGAAAACTCTATTCGCACTACTTCAAGTGAGAATAATTCGTTTTTATCTATATAATTCAATATTTCATCATCTTTATCTTCATAAATGAAATAACTGGCTTCCTCTGTCATATAAACATCAGTCCCAAGATTCATTTTAGATGAAGGAAAATCCTGTTGATATCTTTGTGTATAAACCTCAGTTAATAAGGTATCTATCTTAGATTGGTCTTTAATGATCCCTATTAATTGATTACCATCATATATTTTTGTGATCTTGTGGGCATCACTAGCCACTTCAACCACATCTTGTTGAATGATCGCCATAGATTTATCAAGTCGAGCATTAAGTTCAAACCCTTTATTAGCAAAGTTTATCTTCGGCATAAAAAAGGCTATGATCAATGCCAATACACCACTAACAATGATAGCAGTTAACTTAAAAGCTTTATCTGACATCATTTACATCTCCCATGTAACCCTTATCCATATCATAAAAAGCGTTGTAATCAAGATTAAAACTCAAAAAGACAGAACCTGTAGGTCCATTACGATGTTTAGCAATGATGATCTCTGTTTCCTTATTTGGATTAACGCTAACACTAGCTTCCTCGTATTTTTGTTCATCATTAGTTTTGTTTCGATCATGATAATCTTTTCGATATAAGAACAAGACAATATCAGCATCCTGCTCCAAAGCTCCAGATTCACGCAAATCTGATAACTTCGGTTTCTTATCCTCACCACGTTGTTCAACTAAACGTGATAATTGTGACAAAGCGATAACTGGAACATTTAACTCACGAGCTAAAGCCTTTAACCCTCTTGATATCTCAGACACTTCTTGTTGACGATTTTCAAAACGTCGATTACTACCAGTGATCAACTGAATATAGTCAATAACGATCGCCCCTAAGCCTTTTTCGACTTTTAATTTACGACATTTAGAAAAGATATCTGATACCTTTATCGTGGCGCTATCATCAATATAGATTGGTAATTCTCTCAATATAGAAGCAGCTTCGATCACTTGATTCATTTCTTTATTATTCATATAACCTGTTCTGATCAACTGTCCTTTGACCTCGCTTTTTGCGGATAACATTCTACTAACTAATTGTTCAGCTCCCATTTCCAATGAGAACAAAGCAACCGGCAATTTGTTAGCTTCGGCCATGTTCATCGCCAAATTTAGTGCAAATGCCGTTTTACCAACCGATGGTCTTGCGGCTAATATGATCAGATCACTATTTTGAAAACCATTTGTATAATAATCAAGATCTCTAAAACTCGTTTTCATACCAACCACAAGGCTATGGTTTTTACGCATGGCTTGAACATTCTCTAATACATCAGCAACCACATCGTGGGAACTCTTAAATTCTGTAGCACGACGATTACGAGTTATCGTTAGGATACTACGTTCAGCATTATCCATAACCTCATCTAGATTGTACTGAGATTCAAACCCTTCCTCAGCGATTTGTTCCGCTGTTTGGATCAAATTTCTCAAATATGCTTTATCCTGGATCAATTGAACATAATACTTTGTGTTTGCACCTGATACTGCAGCATCAGCTAATTGCATCATATAATCCATACCACCAACACGATTTAATTCCTGAAGATCATTCAAGCGCGAAGACAAAGCCGTAAGATCAACCGGTTTACCTTCTTCATGCAAAGACATGATCGCATTATATATACGCTGATTAGCCTCAACAAAAAAATCTTCCTTGATCAGACCTTCTTCAAAAGCCATTTTGATCGCTGAAGGATAGATCATCATTGTTCCCAATAACGCCATTTCCGTTTCAATACTACTAGGTAAACGTCTTGTCATAAGCTTACTCCTTATTTTGTCTTGATATCGATCTTAATCTCACCAATAACATTTTTAAACAATTCTACTTTAATGATATGTCTGCCCATTTCACTAAACGGACCATTATCGATAAATTTCTTTTTATCGATAGCAATACCATGGATCTTACTTAATTCTGATACAACCTGTTTACTTGAGATAGAACCAAATAAACGACCATCTGTTCCAGCAGACAAACTAAATTCTAAAGTAATGTTCTTTAACCGTTCTGCCAACACTTCTGCTTGAGCTTTCTTAGCTGCTAGATCAGCCTTATTCTGTTCTTTTTGTTCTGCTAAAACTTCTAAACTCTTATCCGAAGCCATCACTGCCAATTTATTACGAATTAGATAGTTACGTCCGTAACCATCAGAAACTTCAACTATCTCACCTTTTTTGCCAACATTCTTAACATCAGCCAACAATATTACTTTCATCTTGATTCTCCCTCTCATTAAAATATGACACTAGTATAGAACGCAATTCTCTATCGATATCTTCTACACTTGTTTTTTCTCTTTGCATGGCTGCAGCTGTAAAGTGTCCACCACCATGCATCTGTTCAACGATGATCTGAACATTAATATTTCCAGCACTTCGCGCCGATAATCCTACTTCTTCATCATCAATTTTAGCTATGACAAAGGCCGCCTCTACATCTTGCAACGCCATTATCTCATTAGCAACCTGAGACATTAACGAACGTGATAATATCTTATTTCCATTGTATGGAGCAATGATAACACCATTATCTAACTTTTCACAATATTTTAAAATACTTGTTTTGAGTGAGAAATCCTCATAAGTATCCTTTAATAGATCATCAGCTTCCTGTGGATCAGCTCCAAAGGATTTAAGCTGAGCTGCGGCTTCAAAAGTACGACTACCCGTCCTGATCTTAAAATGATTAGTATCGATCAATATTCCCGTAAACATGATCGTTGCTTCAGTTTCCGAGATATTGACTTTGCTCAATTGATAAGGGAATAGTTCAGTGACTAATTCACTAACGCTAGAAGCCCCTGATTCAATATATGCAAGTAATGGCATGAAAGTAAAATCAGAACGTCGACGGTGATGATCGATAACGACGATCCGTTTTGCCCTTTCGATAACTTGTTGAGCATTGGTTTGATTGACATCATGATGATCGACCATGATCACTAAAGTGTCATCTTCAAGTAGGCTTAAAGCTTCAATCTCATTTATAAAATTCATTCTTTCATAAAGCTTATCGCCAAAACGACGCATAGCATCCGCCAACTTATCTTCAATATCATTCTCATTAAACACGATAGAAACGACTTTATTATACGTGCTAACGATCCTACTCATGCCAATCGCCGCCCCCATACAATCAAAATCCATTTCCTTATGACCAACGATAATAACATTATGGGCTTGTTCAATCAACTCTTTTAGAGTTTGAGCCAT
>JAQUCI010000114.1 GCA_028686295.1 Erysipelotrichaceae bacterium
TCATATACCTTTTTAGTAAATTCATTTTTCAATATCAAACTTTTGAATTGTTGCTTTACTCCCATTAATCTCTCCTTAAAGCAAGTTTTTTAGTAATTATCCTCTTATATATAGCCTTAGAAAAATATTTATTCAACAACAAGTGATCTTGTACTCTTTCAATTATTTGATATTCATTTAATCGATCATAGTATTTTAATAATTGCTTTTTATTGGGTATTAACATCTCTATTACTTGGTACAATTCATCAAGCTTATTGATTATCTCTGATCTTGTACCAACAACATTATTAATCTTATCATTAATCACATGTTTATATCCCTCAAACATTCGATAATAAAAAATTCCCGGTATATTTTCAAACTTCTTTGATTGTTCTAATATGTTTTTAAAAACGACGATCCAAGAATTTATAACAGACAGTTTAACATCAGTACGTGTATTACCAATTCGATTTATTAAGTAATATGCAAGCGGTTGATTTGTAAAGACAACCCTTTTTATTTGAATTAAACTTAAAAAATATAATAAGTTATCTGTATATGATACTTTTGTTGGAAATTTAATCTTTTTTACAATCTCAGTTTTATAGAGTTTGGCATGGGGACTTGGTTCAATAAAGAAGAAGCGTTCGAAATCTTTATCAGTACTTGAATAAATGCGATTTTCATCAATAGTAAAACTCTGATTATTATATGAAAGATCATATAATTCTTCATCATTATCAGCATAGACAAGTGTCTTAGCGCCAATAACTAGATCCACATCGTTTTTTTCCATCAATCTTAATAATGTATCAACTGTATGAGGGTATAAATAATCATCCGGATCACATATCATCATATAAGGACTATCAATAACCTCTAAGGCTTTATTTAATACGGATCCATATCCACCGTTCTCTTTTACGATTGATTTAACAAAAGGATATTTATTAACAAAACGGTCAATAATAACTTGTTCATTTGCTGGCGACCCATCATTAATAACCAAAACTTCATAATCATCAATCGTTTGCTCAACTAAACTTGTTAAGCATTTTTCGATATAAGCTTCTACATTGTATGTTGGAACTACGATCGTAACCTTACTCATAAACACCAATCTCCTTTATTTGCTGATACCATTGAACAAAACGAGCAATACCTTCATCAAAATGCATTGTAGGTTCATAGTTAAGCGACATCTTTGCCTTATTAATGTCAGCATATGTTATGTCAACATCGCCCATTTGCTTAGGCAATTGATTGATAATAGCCTTTTTACCTAAGTGATTTTCAATAGTCTTAACCATTTCATTAAGCGTAATGGGTGTTGATTCGCCTAGATTAAATATATCATATATATTACTTTGTTTCAGATAAGTAAAAGTATGCATAATGCCTTCAATGATATCGTCAATATAAGTATAATCTCTTGAACTTGAACCATCACCAAAAAAAGGAATAGGTTCATTAGCATCGATCATTCTTGTAAATTTATGAATAGCTAGATCGGGTCTTTGTCCCGGTCCATAAACTGTGAAGAATCGTAAAAATACCATATCAATATTGTACAGTTTGTGATATACATGTCCCATTACTTCATTTGCTTTCTTGGTAGCAGCATAAGGACTAATAGCATAGTCTACGATATCATTTTCACAGAATGGCACTTTTTTATTATTACCATACACACTGCTACTACTTGCAGCGACTAGTTTCTTTACATTGTTTCTTTTCATACATTCAAGGATAACTTGAAAACCAAAATTATTAACTTTTTCATACAATAATGGATTCTCTATTGATGGTCTAACCCCTGCCATCGCCGCAAGATTAACGACTATGTCAACATTATTATCTTTGAAAACATTCATCATATCCGACTCATTAGTTATATCGACTCTATACAAACGATAATTTTCTGAATTAATAAAACGGCTTACATTAAATTCTTTGATCTTAGGTGAATAAAAATCATTAAAATTGTCCACACAGACGACTTTGTTTCCTTCATTTAAAAGTGATCTTGTTAAATGGGAACCAATAAATCCTGCTCCACCCGTTATAAGATAGGTAGTCATTTCAATTTTCCTTTCAATTTTCGATAGTTAATATACAATAATAAAAACGTTTTATTCAGATAGATCATATCAATCTTCTCCTGTTTTAAATCATAAATACATGATGGATAATCAGGAAAATAGTGATAGATAAAACGAAAAGCATCTAATACAAAACGTTTGACAAAAGCATAGTCAGTAAAGTTAACAACTTTTTTTAATGAATTTAGAACATTGATAACACACAAATACTTAAGTTGCTCATAATATTTAGTGAAGATTTCGTGTTTCTTGTAATACTCTAGATATTCCATATTCATGTCAATTATATGATATATCTTATCATCATATTGTTGGGTTAGATTATTTGGTCTGTCGGCAAGATAATCATATAATGCCTCATTAACAAAACCGATCCTATCAGCTAGATAGATCAATTTTGGTGTAGTTGCTAAATCTTGATGCCTATAACCAAATGGATAAGTAACGTCATTGTCAACAAACAACCTTTTCTTATACAATTTATTCCATGCTGCATTATGTACAAAACAAAGGAGTTCTGGATACTCACTAAGACTATATATTTTATTTTCAAGAAATTGATTTTTAATTATTTCTTTATGTCCATCTTCTAAATATACTTTATAGAAATCGAAGATTACCATATCAAGATCATCTTTAACAAGGCGATCATATGCTTTCTTTAATAATGATGATTCTAGATGATCATCACTATCAACAAACATTACCAACTCACTTTTACTTCTTGCCAACCCATAATTTCTTGCATCAGATAAGCCACCATTAGTTTTCTGATATGATTTAAAACGACTATCAATTGCTACATATTTATCAATGATCATTTGTGAATCATCAGTACTTCCATCATTGATACACAGTACTTCAAAATCATTTAAGGTTTGATCTTTAATTGATAGTAAACATCTCTCAAGATAATCTTCAACATTGTATATAGGTAAGACAATACTTATCAGAGGATGATTCATAGTCATCTTCTACCCACGGAGATATACTCAATTCCTTTTGCTTTCATCGTCTCAATATCATAACAATTTCTACCATCAAATATTAATGGTGTCTTCATTAGCTTAACGTAATCATCAACGTTAAAATTAACGATTTCCTTCCATTCAGTCATTATGAAAGCTACATCAGCTTGCTTAATCGCATCTGTTATATCATCTGTATATTCAATCGTATCTTCAAAGATCTTTTTGGCATTTTCTATGCCTACAGGGTCATAAGCTTTAATCTTAGCTCCATTCTTTAGCAACATATTTATATTATCAACAGAAGGAGCTTCTCTTAAGTCATCTGTATAAGGCTTAAATGTTAATCCTAGAATTGCTACAGTGAGATTATCAAAAACTCCCAGTCTTTTTTTAGCTTCAAAAAACAGCTTTGTCTTTTGTCTGGCATTAACATCAATCGCTGCTTTGATAGTTTGCATTTCATAACCAAATTCACTCGAAGCTTGATTATATAAAGCTTTAGTGTCTTTGGGAAAACATGCACCACCAAAACCAATACCGGCTTTTAAAAATTCCTTACCAATACGAGTGTCATAACTCATACCTTTAGTTACATCTTCAATATTAGCACCTACGAGTTCACACATATTAGCGATCTCGTTTATATATGATATTTTTAAAGCTAAGAAATCATTAGCTGCATATTTGATCATTTCAGCACTACGTCGATTAGTGATCACAAATGGTTGATCAAAACCTTTATAAACGCTCACTAATACTTCTTCTGCCCATTTATCTTCAACACCGATAACAATACGTTTAGCGTGTAACGTGTCTTTTACCGCACTCCCCTGAGATAAGAACTCGGGATTACTAGCGATTGACACCTTAACATCATTAACTAAATGTTCCCTAATAAATCGCTCAACCTCATCATTGGTTCCAATTGGTACAGTAGACTTGACAACGATGACGCAATCTTTAGCGATCGTTTCAGCAATCTGTTTCGATACTGCTTTAACATAATTCAAATTGGCACTTCCGTCTTCTTGTTCAGGTGTGCCAACAGCGATAAAGATAACATCGGCATCTTTATATGCTTCTTTATAATCGGTTGTATAAGTTAGTAACGCGCCATTTTTAGTCATTAATTCTGATAGTCCTGGCTCATAAATAGGTGATATGCCACTACGCATCAGATCAATCTTCTCTTTAACAACATCAACGCATGTTACCCTATGTCCTAATTCTGTTAAACAAACTCCTGTAACTAAACCTACATAGCCTGTTCCCGCTACTACGATCTTATAATCATTGACCATGTTTTTCCTCCATTACTATCTTAATAAGTATATCACATAGAAAGATTTACTTAAGATAAAAAAGCATCCTTTAGGATGCTTATTGATATATCGTAATCTCTATCGTCTTAAGCAATTGATAATCAGTTGTTCCTGCTGCAAGTGATTGCACAGTAATCTTATTGATCAAAGAGTCATCAGAAGCATC
>JAQUCI010000115.1 GCA_028686295.1 Erysipelotrichaceae bacterium
GCTGAAACAAATGGTGCAAATCGTATCATAACTGTATAAAATCATTTCGTGTTCATTGAAATTAACCTCTAATGCAAGTATAATCAATATGTTAAAGCATTTGTTGATCGATGAAAGTAGATGGACACAATATCATGAACCATGAGTATTATCCATTGTCGCTAAGTCAGTGGAATATCCTAAATCAAGAGTTAAAATTTGATAATACTCCTATTAATAATATCTGCACGACTTTAAATATATATGGTCGCGTTGATTTTATAGTGTTACAAGAAACTATCAATTACATCATTGAAAAAGATGCTTCCCTAAGGTTAAGGTTTGCCAATAATGAATCAACAAGACAATACATAAATCCCTACACCCCTCTTGTCTTACCCATATTTGATTTTACCCTTACTAACAAAGAAGGAATAGACAAATGGATAGAAGCGATAAGTAAAGAATTAATGCCTTTGTATGATCATGATATGTTTCAGTTTTACTTGTATAAAACTGAAGAATGTCAAGGTGGTGTCTTAATCAAGACGCATCATTTGATCTCTGATGGTTACTCACAAGTCTTACTATGTAATAGAATAGCTGAGATATATCTTAAAAAAATCTTTGATCAACAAATTCCTTTATTTGAAACTTTTTGTTATCTTGATCATATTGATAAACAACAAGCATATATTAATAGTGGACACTATCAAAAAGATCAAAGATATTGGCAAGATATAACCAGCAAAATACCAAAGGCCGTCAGTATCAAAGAACATAAGAGTGCAGCCTTGACCTATACTGGTAATCGCCTTACTTTTGAACTGGATGAAAGATCAAATCATTTGATCTTTCAATATTGTAATGAAAATCGAATATCTCCCTTTTCGCTATTTTATATGGCTTTAGCAATTTGGTTAAAAAGAGCCTTTAATATAAATGAATCAACTATTGGCGTACCTATCCTTAATCGTAATGATCATCAAGAAAAAAATACTAGTGGTATGTTTGTGTCCACCTTACCTTTTTATAGTAAGATTGATGAAAACTGGAATATTAACGAATTCAATCAACATTTGATGATGGATTGGCTAGAATTATTAAAGCATCAAAAATTTCCATTTAACGATATCTATCAATTGGCTAAAAGAAATAATCCCCAAATTAACGAATTATTTCATATTGTATTATCGTATCAAAACAGTCTTGCTTATCAGATAGATAGTACTCAAGTTTATTTTGATGGCAGATGGAACTATAGTGGCTATCAAGGACAAGATCTTTGCATCCACGTTAGTCATCGACAAGATCAACAACGTTATACGATCGATTATGATTATCTTGTACAACTATTTAGTAAAGACGAGATTAAAAAACTACATGAAATGTTAATGATCATCATTCAAGATGCCCTTACCTACCAACAAAAACCTTTATATTCTCTAAACTATTTAAGCGACGATATGATAAATAAAGTATTATATCGATTTAGCTCACCCTACCAAAACTATTTAAGACTGGATTCCTTAAAGTCTACTTTTGTTGAATTGGCTCAAAAGATACCTAACAAAGTTGCTTTGATAGCCGATGGCGAAAGAATGACTTATCGTCGATTATTAGATGAAGCTATGCAATTTAGCCATCATCTTACCGATATCAAAAGCCCCATTGTCTTGATCTTACCACGAAGCTTTGATCTATTAATAATGATGATAACCTGTATCATTAGTAATAAGACTTTTATCATTATCGATCCCAATACCCCAATCGAGCGCATTAATGAAATAATCGATAACGCTAATGCAAATCTTGCGATAGTTAATGAACCAACTCCTTTAATGATCAACGTCTTAAAATATTCTGAACTTGATAAAAGACCTAATCAATTGAACTCAGATTTAGATCATGACAATATCGTTTACATCGTTTACACCTCAGGAACCACTGGTAAACCAAAGGGTGTTAGGATAAAAGAAAAGAGTTTGATGAATTTTGCGCGCTTTTCAGCTCGTTTTTATGGTCATCAAGCCGTTTTATCCATCTGTAATGTTAGTTTTGATGCTTTTATCTTAGAGACTTTAGTTTCTATGATCAATTATCAGACTGTTGTTTTAGCTAATGATCAAAAGCTAAATAATGCCAATTATCTTGCTAATCTGATCAATGATCATGCAGTTGGTATCATGGCCATGACACCTTCACGTTTACTGGCTTATATGCAAAATCAACAATTCATCAAAGTACTAACTCGTATGGAAACCATCATTTGTGGTGGAGAATTATTCCCATCTCAATTATTACAAAAGCTAAAACAATATACAAACGCAAAGATCATCAATCAATATGGACCAAGTGAAGCTACGATCGGAGTCAGTTATCAGGTTTTAAACAATGCCAAAATGATCAGTGTTGGTAAACCAATGGTCGGTTGTAAGGTCTATGTTTTAGATGATCACCTTTTACCACTGCCCATAAATGCGATTGGTGAGATATACATCACCGGTATATGTCTAGCAGACGGATATGAAAATGATGACAAACAGACAGCAATATCCTTTATCATTAATCCTTTTGTTAAAAATGAACTAATGTATAGAACCAAGGACAACGGTTATTGGAATGAAGACGGCGAATTAGTGATAACTGGACGCTCTGATCTTCAAATCAAATATCATGGTTATCGTATTGAACTCCAAGAGATATCATCACGTTTGAATCAACATCCATTAATTGAGGATTCAACTGTGATCTTAGATACGATCAACGAAAAAGAGTTATTGATCGCTTATTATGTAAGTAACAAGATCATTACCAATAGCGAATTAAGGACCTTTTTAGCACCTTTTTTACCCTATTACATGTTACCACAGTATTTTGTTCGACTTGATAACATCCCCTTGAATTCAAATGACAAGATAGATAAAAGTCTTCTACCTAAGCTTGATATCAGCAATAATGAATCATTACCAACGACAAAGTTTGAATCAACTTTACTTGAAATCTTTAAGAACAATCTAAAATGCGAAAAATTATTCACCGATAGTGATTACTTCTTAAATGGTGGAGATTCATTGTCGGCTTTAGAACTATTAACGATCATCGAAACCGATCTTGGTTATAAACTGTCGATCATAGATCTTTACACCTTAAGAAACGTTAAGGATATAGCTTCGCACCTATTAAAGACACCGCCTTCTTTAAATGTTGATCATGTGATAAAAAATAATGATGATCATTATCTAATGACGCCAATTCAGTGTAATATCTATTTCTTACAGATGTTAAATCAGGACTGTGCTTATAATATGCCAGGTTATATAGAGCTTAAAGAAGATATCAATCTTGAAAAATTGGAGAAATCCTTAAATCAGATCATTGCTAATGAACCAGTATTAAGATCATCCTTTATGATCAAAGATAACCAAATGGTTGCCAAGATAAACGATTGTAGAGTAAACATCGATCGTATGATCGATGATGATCTAGACACAGCTATCGCTTGTTTTGTCAAACCCTTTGATCTTGCTCAAGCCCCACTTATTAGAGTAACTTATCTTCAGATCAAAGATGATAACTATCTGATGCTCGATCTGCATCATATTATCATGGATGGTATCAGCACTTCTTTATTTATCGATCGTTTAGTAAGAGCCTATCATGATCAACCGATAGATCATGGACAATTCGATTATCGCGATCACGCTGCTTGGCTACTCAACAACAATATTGAAGAACAAAAACAACGTTGGTTAAGACGTCTAGATAAATTACCACTACCTTTTAAACCTACACATAATCCTTATGCTCTACCTTTATCATCATACGCTAAAAGAGTATCCTTAGCGATTGATGAAAGGATCATCAAGGCAATTGAAAGTACGAGTAAACAGCTTAAGATCACGAATTTTGATATCTTGATATCAGCTTTTAGTTATTTGTTACATGTCTTTAGCAAGCAGGATCTGATCAGTGTTGGAACTGTAACTAGCGGACGCAATAAGCCACATCTTAATACAATGCTTGGTGTTTTTATCAATACTTTACCGTTATTGACTGATTTTAGTAAAATTAAAAATATTAATGATCTTTTAACATCAACAAGCACTAACATGATGGAGTTATTAAATGATCAAGATGTAAGTGTTAATTCACTGCTTGAATCATTAAGGGCACAAAATAAGACTGAGATAAAATCATTGTTCAATGTCATTTTTTCTTATCGTCCCTTTAAAAGCACTGAATTCATACTTGATGATCAAGTGTTGAACCTTGTATCAATCGCTAATAAGGATTTAAAGATGGATCTTAGTATTGATATCTATCAAGACCATTATCATCATTTCGTCCAATATGACTATGATCAAGCAATCTTCTCTGATAAATTGATCCATTATTATCATCAAGTATATCTTAATATCCTAAAGGCTTTTACTAATGATCAAGATACTAATCTAACTAATATTGAATTATTATCTTATAAACAACGTTTTGATCTTGAAAGCGATCTAAAACAAATAACACCCTATCCCTATCTTCCAATTGATGATC
>JAQUCI010000116.1 GCA_028686295.1 Erysipelotrichaceae bacterium
ATTAAAACCAATATGCATATAAAGAAAAGTCGATTACTCGACTTTCGATCATAATCTTGCTGCTGCAGCTTTATCAAGTATCACTACTACATCATCATGCTTTTGTAAGATACTAGCTGGTAGATCAGTAGTGATCGGTCCTTTGATCATATTATAGATTGCATCTTGTTTTGCTTCTCCAGAAGCTATCATTAACACTTTTTTTGCTCTCTGCATTATCGTACCGCTACCCATTGTAATGGCTTGAGTGGGAACTTCATCAAGAGAATCAAAGAAACGAGCGTTATCTTTACGCGTATTTTCTTTTAACTTTACGATATGCGTAAGCGCATCGAATGGAGTTCCTGGTTCATTAAATCCGATATGGCCATTACGTCCTATGCCTAACACCTGTACATCTATCATATTATCAGCTAGTAAAGATTCATAATTAGCTGCTTGTTGATCAACATCGCCAGAACCGCTTGGTATATGGATGTTTTCTTCCTTGATATCTAAACCCTTAAATAGATTCTCATGCATGAAAGTATAATATGATTGTGGATGATCTTTAGCGATACCTAAATATTCATCAAGGTTAAATGTAGTGACATCTTTGTATGATGTACCATTTTTTTGATGATCTTCGATCATTAATTGATACAAGCCAACTGGGCTGCTTCCTGTAGCTAAGCCTAATACAGCCTTAGGATTTTCAACTACGATATCTCTAATGACTGAAAAAGCTTTTTTGCTCATTTCTTCATAATTCTCACATACTATTATCTTAAACATTATTTTTCCTCTTTTCCTTAAAATACACTTATTGTATATGATGTTAAGTATGATTGATCAACACCTAAAACAATAGATGCGTCTCTTTTCTCAAACGGTAGATCCTTATCTACTTTATTAGGCGATGGATGCCATGGTTCAAGACATACAAATGGCGCTTGTGGACTCCACACTGCCACTTTATCATAACCGACTGTACTTACCCTTACTCCATGTTTTCCGTTTGTTAATGTGATATATGGACTAGCTAAATCTTCAAAACTTAGTGTTTTATATTTATTAAATAATTCATGATCCAAATCAATTTTACTAACTAAATCCTTATTTATCATTGGATTGTGACCCCTTAACTGACATGGGGAAGCAAACTCAATCCAATAATCATTAAATTCTCCATCATTGTTAATTGGGCAATTAAATGCTGGATGCAAACCAAAAGCAAAAGGCATTTGTTTATTTGTTCTATTAAAGATTCGATAAGTGATAATGATCGTATCATTTACCAGTTTGTAAGTCACATAGAGTTCAAATTCAAAAGGATACTGCTTTTTTGTGATATCATCGCTACGCAAGCATAACGTTACACTGTCTTCAGTGCTTTTAACATGTTCAAATACACTATTGCGTGCAAAGCCATGATTTCCCATTGTATAAGCTTCATTATCAAACCAATACTGTTTGTCATATGAACTACCAATAACTGGAAATAAAACCGGATTACGACCGCTCCAATAATTGCTATCACCACTCCAAATATACTCTATATCATTCAATTTATCTTTAAAACTTACGATTTCTGCCGCTTTTAATGAACATTCGAAACGATAACGATCGTTTTCAATCATCATACTAAATCACTCTCCTTTGGTATCCGTAATGATAAACCAGATCTTACTAAATGATACTCGATCATTGAAGCTTGATTTACTTCACCATCACATCCATATAAAACAGGATGGTCTGTCTTTAGTTTAACATATGATGACTTATAAAAGCTAACTTCAGGCAAACCTACATGTTGACCTTTAAAATATCGTGGTAATAGTTTTAAGATCCTTACTAATCGCATAGACTCCACAACACATATGTCAAGATTACCATCTTGAATATTTGCGTCTGGTGTAGGTAAGAAACCACCACCATAGAATCTACCATTCATTACGGCGATCAACAAAGCTTTCTTTGATATATAACGATCATTATCAAGATACATGTCAATCGTTATTGGTTTTGGTTTTAATACAGTTATCAAAGCTGCCACAATATATAACAATGATTTTGGGATAAATAACTTATCACTGAGACGGTTAGCTAATTGATTAACATCAGCGTCAAGCCCCATGCTTGAAGCATTTAAATATCGAAGATCATTTGCTTTTCCATAATCCACCATCACTTGACGACCATTGATCGTGTCAATCAGTGTTTGCGCTATATTAGAAGCATCGTATTTGATCATCTTAAAATAATCATTACCAGTTCCATTTGGGATTATTGCCATCGTTACTTTTTCATTAATACCATTCAATATCTCAAAAGCAGTTCCATCACCACCTACTGCATAAAGACAAACATCATCTTCTTGATGATAAGTACTTGCAATTTTTTGAGCATGACCTTTCGTTTCGGTAATGATTATCTGATATTGATCATCACTTTCGAATTGAGCTTTAATTATCGGTATCAACTTTTCATAGTCGCGTTTTCCAGCAATAGGATTGATAATAAATATATGTTTCATAGATAGTCCTCGATAATCTGTATTCTACCACTTAATCACTCGAAGAAAAAGCCTCAATCGTTTCAATTGAGGCTTTCAACGAATTACTAATACTTTTACAACATTTCCTCGCCCATGACATATGTTTGTTTTAGCGTGTAATCATCATTGAATACCGCAATATCTGCGTCATAGTTTACTTTCAGATAACCCTTTTGATGACCCACCTTTAACAAATTAGCTGGATTACAAGTTACTGAATTGATAGCAGTTACTTCATCAATCTTAGCTTGTTCGATTTGATGCTTCAATAGCATATTTAGTTTTGCGCTACTACCTGCCAAAGTTCCATCTTTTAAACGACCAACACCGTCTTCGCCAATAATGACAAAACGGTCCTTCATTTGTCTTTCTCCTGGAGGTAAGCCTTTTATCTGAACTGAGTCGGTAACAGTTATAAGTTTATCTTTACCTTTGATTCGAGCTAATATATTAGCAACGTGTTTATTAACATGAACACCATCACCTATAAGTTCAGCATACATATCATCAAAATACATAGCTGCTCCTACCACCCCTGGTTCACGATGATGTAAACCAAGCATTCCATTAAAGGTATGAGTAAATGCTTTAGCTCCGGCTTCACGTGCTTTCGCGACTACATCGAATTTTGCGCCAGTATGGCCTAAAGCAACGACCAACCCCTCTTTAACACAATGACGAATGAAAGTTAAATCTTCATCTAATTCTTCAGGGGCTACCATAACATATATCAAATGTCCTCTAGCAGCTTCTTGATATTTTTTATAAGTTTCGATCGTTGGTATTACTTTGAATTTAAGATCTTGAGCGCCATGGAACTTATCACTTACAAACGGACCTTCTGAATAAGCACCAAGGATATTGGTACCTCTTGGTTTTTCATCAATGATGTTTGCTACAGCCGCTAACCCTTTAAGGATATCCTCTTCACTTGCACTTGATGTTGTTGGTAGTGTTGAAGTAACCCCTTCTGTTGGTAGATAAGTCATCCATTCACGTAACCATTCTTCAGTAGCATGATTAGTATCATTACCATTATAACCATGATTATGAATATCGATCAAACCTGGAGTAATCCTTAGATCACCATAATCTTTATCCACTTTAACATGACCATAGGGTAAGATCTTTGTGATCTTATCTTTTGTGATCTCAAGTTGTAGAGGACGGAAAGCTTCATCAAACCATACTCTTTTACTTTGAATAATCATAATAAACCTCCTTTATTATTATAATTGAGCCTTACCTAATACAAATGTTTGTAAGACTTTATAATCATTATCTAATACTACTAGATCCGCATCATAGCCAGCTACCAATTTGCCTTTATGATCATCAACTCTTAACATTCTAGCTGGATTTAATGAAACCATGTTAATAGCATAATCAACTGGTATCTGTACTTTTTCGATCATATTTTTTAAACCCTCATTAAATCTTAATGAAGACCCTGCCAAGGTATTAGTACCTACGATATAAGCACTACCATTAGCTCTAACTTCTACGCTTTGTCCACCAAGATCATAGATGCCTTGTGGCGATCCTTTACATCTGAGTGAATCTGTTATCATTACAGCATGACTTGGACCTTTATCCATAACGAAATTATGAATTGCCGCCCAATGAACATGGTTACCATCAGTGATAATCTCACCATATACATTCTTAAACCGTAATGCTGCCCCAACTAACCCTGGTTCACGATGATGGAAGCCGGTCATACCATTGAATACATGAGTCATACTCATCGCACCATTTGCTACACCCATTAGCGCTTCTTCATATGTAGCGCCAGAATGACCTATTGATACAACTGTACCTTGTTCTGAAGCATATCTTGTTACTTCATGATCAGGATCTTTTTCTGTTGCCATAGTAATAATCCTAATATTACCTTTTGCGGCCGCTTGGTATTCTTTGAATTGCTCAATCGTTGGTGCAGCAATAAATTGCTCAGGTTGAGCACCT
>JAQUCI010000117.1 GCA_028686295.1 Erysipelotrichaceae bacterium
TGAAACCTTCCTTATTTGCTTTTGAATATAATTCAATTAATGTATCTTTGTTTCCAGCTATGATCAATACCATCACAATGACTGCCTTAGCACTGTTGGTCGCAGCTCCTTTTGGTATATCAACCGCTATCTACCTTGTAGAATATGCTAATAAACAAAACAAATTAGTCGATATCATTCGTTTAACGACCGAAACCTTATCAGGCATCCCTTCCATCGTCTATGGACTATTTGGTTATCTGTTCTTTCTGACTTTTATTGGTTGGAAATATTCAATCCTCGCTGGAGCATTGACTTTAGCGATCATGATCTTACCTTTGATTATCAGAACTACTGAAGAAGCCCTAATCGCCATACCAATAGAATATCGACAAGGAAGTTATGGTCTTGGCGCTGGTCGCTTAAGAACGATATTCAAGATCGTCTTACCATCAGCTATTTCTGGAATCCTATCTGGTATCATCTTATCGATTGGTCGTATCGTTGGTGAAACTGCCGCTTTGATATTTACTGCTGGCACTGTAGCTCAAATACCTTCTAATTTATTATCAAGTGGTAGAACCCTGGCTGTTCATATGTACGCCCTTTATAATGAAGGATTATATGTAAACGAATCTTATGCTACGGCTGTTATCTTATTGATAGTAGTTATAGCCATTAATGCTCTATCAACATTTATTGCTAAGCGTTTTAAGAAAGGTTAAAATATGAATGACATCAAAATTGAAAATCTAAATCTATACTATGGTAATAACCATGCTCTTAAAGATGTAAACCTAAGTATACCTAAAAACGAAATTACAGCTTTTATTGGACCATCAGGTTGTGGTAAATCTACTTTACTCAGAACTTTAAATCGTATGAACGATCTGATTGAAGATTGTAAGATATTAGGATCGGTCATTATCAATGATGAAGATATTTACACTTCTGGTGTTGATATAAATTTATTACGAAAAAAAGTAGGAATGGTATTTCAAAAACCTAATCCTTTTCCAATGAGTATCTTTGAAAATGTAGCTTTTGGCCCTAAGACTCATGGCGTTAAAAACAAAAAACAATTGTTTGAGATCGTTGAAAGATCACTTAGACAAGCGGCAATATGGGATGAAGTTAAAGAAAACTTAAATAAAAGCGCTCTAAGTTTATCTGGTGGTCAACAGCAACGGCTTTGTATTGCTAGAGCATTAGCTGTTGATCCAGAAATTCTGCTTATGGATGAGCCTACATCAGCTCTTGATCCCATCTCTACCAATAAGATTGAAGAATTAATCACTCAACTTAAGGAAAAATATACGATCATTATCGTTACTCATAATATGCAACAAGCTGTTAGGATATCTGATAATACTGCCTTCTTTTTACTAGGCGAGATTATTGAATATGGTAAAACTGAGAAGATATTCGCTGTTCCAAATGATAAGCGAACTGAAGATTATATTACAGGGAGGTTTGGCTAATGCGTAAACAATTTGAAGCACAATTAGAAGATCTCAACATGCGTCTGATCAAAATGGGGGCACTGTGTGAAACAGCAATCGCTAGAGCGATCAGGGCTCTATTAAACAAAGATGATGAACTAGCCCAACAAGTCATAGATAATGAAAAAGATATAAACCATGCTGAAAAAGAAATAGAAAACCTCTGTTTAAAGCTATTGTTACAGCAACAACCTGTAGCTAGCGATCTAAGAGTCATTTCAGCTGCTTTGAAAATGATAACGGACATGGAAAGAATTGGTGATCAAGCTGAAGAGATAGCTGTGATCGTTAAAAGAGCTAACCTATCTGACACCATTCAAACATTACATTTAAAGGATATGGCAATGGCAACGATAAAACTTGTCAATGACAGTATTGACGCTTATGTAAGAAGAGATTTAGAACTTGCTCAAGCCGTTATCAAAGGCGATGATGTGATCGATAATCAATTCAAAGATATCAAAGAGAATTTGATTGAAATGATCCGTAATCAATGCCAAAATGCCTCAATGGCGATTGATATCATCATGATCGCCAAATATCTTGAAAGAATTGGTGATCATGCTACTAATATTGCCGAATGGGTAGTATTCTCAATAACTGGTATCCATAAGGAGGGAAAAGAAATATGATCTATTGTGTAGAAGATGATATCAATATTCGTGACCTAATAACTTATACTCTAAACAATACCGGTTTTGAAGCCGTTGGTTTCAATGATGGAGATTCTTTGTTTAAAGCTTTAAATACCAAGATTCCCGAATTGATCTTACTTGATATCATGTTACCAAAAGAAAGTGGTATTGAAATACTCCAACGCTTACGTCATAACGCCTTAACTAGTAAAGTACCAATCATAATGCTAACCGCAAAAAGCAATGAATATGATAAAGTTATAGCGCTAGATCATGGCGCTGATGATTATGTCATCAAACCCTTTGGAATGATGGAACTGATATCAAGGATCAAAGCTGTTTTAAGAAGAAGCAATGATAAAGTATCGACTACCGTCTTAACTTATAAAAAGATTAAACTTGATGAAGGAAAACATGAGGTCTATATTGATGATAATCAAATAAATCTTACAAATAAAGAATTTGAACTATTAAAAATGTTAATGCGCTCAACTAATCTTGTCTTAACTAGAGATATCTTGTTACAAAAAATATGGGGTTATGATTTTGATGGAGAAACTCGAACTGTTGATGTTCACATTCGCTCACTAAGAAAAAAACTTGGACCATATAAAGATCACATAATAACCGTTCATGGTCTTGGCTATAAGTTGGGTAATTAAAATGCGTAATAAAATATTCAAAAACCTCCTTTATCTTGCTATCCTCTGCAGTGTCTTGACGTTTGTAGCCATGAGCGTTTTTATGTATTCTTTGTTTTATGATCAAATGAAAAATGAGATCAGAACAGAGACCTTATATATTGCTACTGCTTTAAATATCGATGAAGACTCCTATCTTTCTAAGTTAAATGATGTTACATCGATCAATCGTATAACGATCATCGATACTGATGGTGCTGTCTTATTTGACACTGACTATGATAAAGACAAAATGGAAAATCATTTATATCGTCCAGAAGTGAAAAATGCGCTTGAGACAGGCAAAGGTGAAGCGACTCGTTACTCAACCACCATTAATCAACAAACCTTCTACTATGCGATGCAATTAGACAACGGCCATATCTTACGGGTAGCTTCCATTACTTCCAGTGTTATCACTGCCTTGATCAGTGGAATACCATTTCTAGTGATCCTTTTAGCTTTCTTAATGTTTGTGACCTTATATGTTTCCCATCGTCAAGCAAATAATTTATTAGCACCAATCAATTCCTTAAATCTTGATAATCCTTTAGCTAATGAAACCTATGATGATCTATCACCATTATTACTAAGAATCGATGAACAAAATCGCACGAACTTAGAACAAATGCGTTTACTTGATGAACAGCATCATGAGTTCGATTCTATCATTGATAACATGCAAGAAGGATTAGTAGTGGTTGGAAAAAACGCCAATATCTTAACGATCAATAAAAGCGCATGCTCAATCTTCAACATCAAAAAAGAAGATGCGATTAATAAGAGTTATCTTGTGCTCGATAGAAGTGATGAGTTCATAAAGACAATCGATAACGCTCTAAAAGATCAAGTTAGCGAACTAAACTACTTCGCTAATAGTCGAATATACCAAATGATCATTAACCCTATTTTAAATGATACAAGTAATGCCTTGATCATTATCTTGATCGATATCACTGAAAAATACGAAAGAGAGAATCTCAGAAGAGAGTTCACTGCTAACGTTTCACACGAACTAAAAACACCATTAACATCGATCATTGGATATGCTGAGATCATTGAAAATGGCATCGCAAAAAAAGAAGATGTACCAAAATTCGTAAACCAGATTAATACCGAAGCCCAAAGCTTACTAAATATGATCGATGACATCATCATGTTATCTTACTTAGATGAAGATGACAAAGAAATAACTAAAGAAGTAATATCCTTAAAACCTTTATGCATTGAAGTGATCCAATCATTACAACTAAAAGCACAAAAGAATAATATATCGCTTAGCTTGATTGGTGATGATCTTAAAGTGTTAGGTGTTAGAAACATATTATATGAGATGATCTATAATCTATGTGACAATGCGATCAAATACAACAAGCCACAGGGTGAGGTCACCATTAGTATCTTTAATAAAGATGGTAAAGTAGTTGTTGAGGTAAAAGATACTGGTATCGGCATCGCCAAAGATCATTACCAACGAATATTTGAACGATTCTATCGTGTCGACAAGAGTCATTCACGCTCAACTGGCGGCACCGGTCTTGGCTTAGCTATTGTTAAAAATGGAGCTAGATTTCACAAAGCCACAGTTGGTATTGAAAGTATTGAAGATAAAGGAACTACCTTTACCATTAAATTTCCCAGGTAATTAAAGTATTACAATTATCTTAAGACCGTTGATCAGGTATCAACGGTTTTT
>JAQUCI010000118.1 GCA_028686295.1 Erysipelotrichaceae bacterium
AAGACAGGTATTACTAACGTCTATAATGGATCTAAGAACATTGCAAACCGAATTAACGGTGTTATCAATCCAGCAAAGCTAGCAAAATTGAATCAAAGAAGTCTAGACTATCCTGGAGTAGATGACTGGGTAAATATAAGACTCAAAAAAGGAACGAAAATCTGGGGTGGTACACCTGGACAAAGCAATTTCTATACATCAGGAGAAGTTATGAATATAGTTGGAAATGATGCAACAAAATTGAGTAATGGATTGCAAATATCTAAAAAAGGCTTTACTCACTATAGAGAAGGCATGACCGAGTATGTGTTGAAAAAAGTATTAAAGTTGGATACTCAAAAGCTCTAGCCAACCCACAGCATGGCATAGGTGCCTACGAGCAGTACTTTGTTGCTAACTATAAAAAATATCTTGAGCCCATTAGATCAATTATAATGACAAATAGATAGAGATAGGAAGAGACAGAAAAAATGATAGACATTAATAATGGTGGTTTAAAACTTAATATTGATAGTAAGACAATAAGAAAAGGACTAACTAAGAACGAATTTAAGGAATCGGTTATATTTGATGAAGTGTTAACCATAGACGAATATGGATATACACGTTATTATTTAAAATTACAAAAAATAGGAACTGTAGCATTTACTGTGGTGATATATTTTGATAAGAATGATATAATTGATTCTGTAAGTTTTAGTATGCAAGAAACAATCCCGCTTTGGGAAAACTGGTCTAAGGATGAAGAACAAAAATTAAAAATAAAACATGATGAATGGTTAGCAAATTGCTTAGGATTACCACCATATAAGTATTCCTGGGGAACAATAGAATCAGTAATTGATATCCACGATAATACGAGTAGTATTGTTATCAGATACTTTAATAATTAAAAATATGAATGATGATTGGAACTAGATTGTTTTGATTTACGGTAAAATGACGACAATAATTATGTGATGATATTAGTAAAATCTAAGAAAATCTGATTAGTCTTATGTGATGAGCAGGAATGTGATTAGGAACTTGAGAAATTTATAATCTATGATTATTACCATAACGGTATGGTGTGTTTGTATATCATTGCCAAACAGCGATCATCTATCCTGATAATACTATTGTTGTTTATGAATATGATGAGCTACAACGCTTAAGTAGTGTTACTGATCAAAATGGAACAACAACCTACACCTATGATTGCTTCAATAATGTCATCACAACCACTAATCCTATAATGGCTTTTTGAAAAACAGACTTTACTTAGAGCCAAAACAACTCTTCTAAGTAAAATATATGATTGATAAATTAACTTAAAAGAGATATGCTTGATCTAAGTAAAACAGATTTAACTAAAGAGGTGATAATTATGAAATTAGAAAATAATAGAGCTGGAAAATTAAAGAGAATACATAGTGGTTATGAGTGTTTTATTCCTCACAATTTGAAAAATTTAAAAGTAAATATAGATGATGAAATGAATAGATTGATCAATAGAGCTTTTTTACTTTTAGGAAGATTGGATGGTATGTCAATTACTCTTCCTGATATTGATTTATTTGTATCTATGTATGTTCAAAAAGAAGCTGTGATCAGTTCACAAATAGAGGGTACACAGGCTTCACTTGTTGATGTATTGCAAAAGGATAGGAATAATGAAAAAATAAAGGATACTGAAGACATAGTAAATTACATCAAAGCAACGCACTATGCATTCAAAAGACTAAATGAATTACCTTTATGTATGAGATTGATTAAAGAAACCCATTCAATTCTGTTATCAAAAGGTAGAGGAGATGAAAAAACACCCGGAGAATTTAGAAAGACTCAAAATTGGATTGGACATTTAGGCTCAACGCTAAAGAATGCAAGTTTTATTCCACCATCACCAGATGAAATGGATACTTGTCTAAGTGATTTGGAAAAATATATACATGAGGATAGTACAATTACACATCTAATAAAGATTGCACTCATTCACTATCAATTCGAAACTATACATCCATTTTTGGATGGAAATGGTAGAATTGGTAGATTATTAATCATCTTGTTTTTAAAAGAGCAAGATTTGATTAAATACCCTGTTCTATATTTGAGTTATTTTTTCAAAAAGAATAGAAGCAAATATTATGATCTATTAAATAATGTTCGTATCAAAGGAGAGTTTGAAGAATGGATAAAATTCTTTATAGAAGGTATTTGTATAATATCTGAAGATGCCATTTCTTCAATTCAAAAGATTGTTGATTTAAAAAAGAATGATATGGAAAAAATTCAATCTTTCTCAAAAGGGAATATATCAAATCTTTTTTCAGTATATGAATATCTGCTGAAACATCCATTTTTAGAGACAGAGGATGTAAGAAACTTATTAAACCTTAGTAAGCCAACTATTAATAAGATTTTTGAAAATCTAATGGAGCTTGAGATTTTAGAACTTGTAGAGGAGAAAAAAAGATATAGACAATATGTATATAAAAAATATGTAGATATTCTTTCAGAGGGCACAGCATTATAATCATAAGAACTTATAAAGGAATTTGTCGTTGTATATACTAAGTACACTTTTTTAAAAGTGTACTTATCATCATTTTAAGCAGATTCATTTGAATCAGCTTTTTTATATTCTAATATAGTAAAGTCTACTCGACAATTACACCAACAATGGTGGCTAGTTCAAGGTTTTTTACACCATGAGGGGCTTTTTCAATTACACCGGTTAGGTCTGTACCGGCGAATTGACCATTATGAGTACCGTTTTCCCATTCAGGAATATCAGATACATCATAAATGATGTTGTCATGTGCTACATAGGCTGGCATACCATCTTTGCCATTATAGGCGGCTAATTCCTCTAGGGTTAGTTTGATTTCTTCTGTTTCATCTGTTAGTTCACCCGTAGTAGGTGTGTTATCACCTCCAGTTGGTGGATTTTCAGTATCGTTTGACTGACAGCCAGTCAAAGACAGCGTTAAGGCAACAATAATTATTAAGAACCATTTCATATGATCACCACTTTCTTTGTTAATAATAAATTAAATAAAATACCAAGGACGAAGATAATGAAGTAAGAATAGTAAAACGATCAAAATACCCATGTATCGATGTACTTTCGCAAAGGTTCTATTTCTTGTACGTTTGAAAACTAGACCGAAAAGACCATTTAATGCAAGAACGATCAGTAATAAGGTTCCGGTATGGAAAGCTATTCGACCCAGTTTTAGATAACCATGGATCAGTCCGGTTAAAACTAATAGACCACCAATATAGGGGTGTATCTTACGACCGTTTTTCAAGAATAAATTGTAGTTTTTGTTTTTCCCTTTTAGCCACCGTTTGTTTATTTCAATCGCTAAGGGAAATGATAATAGTACAAATAGTAAAAATGCGTTAAACCAACCTAACATATTATCAGTCCTTTCAAGGTATGCATTATCTAGATGATAATGCCGTATTGGCGGTAAATTATGATCATTATTATTAATAAATTCATCATAACGTTATATTATTAGAAAATCTATTATAATGACTTATTTTTTATTAGTGACTCCATTTGCTTAATTAAAAGCGATGTAGTTATTCGATGGTATAGGGGTTGATCCTTTATTGGTTGATCAAATTTATCTAAAAGTAAACACTAATACCTTAAAAATATGACTTGTTAATTATCGATTCTTATATTAACATCAGTGTAATTAAGATACTTTGGACACTTAATTACCAAAACAATCGTAAATAAGCTATAATATGGCTATAAATGATAATTAATTTTATAGGAAATGGATATAATATGAAAAAAACAGCAAAATACAAGATTATCGAAAACTATATTAAAACAGAGATTGAATCAGGAAATTTAGCTATTGGCGATCAAATAATGACAGAGTATCAGCTAAGTGATAAGTTTGATATTGGACGATTAACCGTCAATAAGGCAATGATCAATCTTGCTAAAGAGGGTTATATCAAAAGAATAGCTGGAAAAGGTTCTTTTGTGATATCTCAAACAGTAATCAGAGATATTTTTGTAAGAACTAGTTTTACTCAAGACATGCGTAGCATAGGCTTGAAAGCGGGGTCATTATTAATGGAGTACCGTATTTATGCAGGGCATGATATTCCGAAGATAGCTCGGTTATTAGAATTAGATCTTGAAGATAATATTCATTATTTTGCTCGCCTAAGAACTGGTGATAATGAACCAATAGCAATAAGTTATACATACATTCCAGCAAAGATTATTAAAGAGTTTGATCTTAAGATCTTAAATGGATCGTTAAACGAGTATTTTGAAAAAATTGGTATCGTAGATCAAGGTACAAGACAAAAAATGACTGCTCATCTGCCAACTGACCAGCAAAAGGAATTATTAGGTGTAGATCAAGTAGCACTGATTCGAAGTGCCCATACACGCTTTGCGAAAGGACGAATACCCTACGAATACACGGAAACATATTATCGATCGGATAAATTTGAGTTTAGTTTTGATTCAA